>JAGDAL010000217.1 GCA_017959525.1 Lachnospiraceae bacterium
CGCAGAGAAAACCGGCGCCCAGGATGGCAGTGTGAATCACTTTGTAAAAAATGATTACGAGATCTTCCGAAAGCTGTTTGCTTATGATTTTTCCAAGTTGGAACAGGATTTGGGAATTGATTGTTTTACAACATTACAGAATTATCATGCCATTATCAAAAAGGAGCGCATGTACAACCGCAACGTCTCCGAAAAGGTGCGGGACCTCTCCAAGCGCTTGTGGGAAGCTGCGGATGTGGATGCCTTCTTTGCTATCCTTACCGGCTTCTACGCTGACTACGGATTCGGCATGTTCGGACTAAATCCGGCCTTCCGCCTACGGGATGAGCGATTAGCTGACGGTTCCGTCGATATCTATCCCATCAACAACACAGAGAAGGTCATGCTGGAGGATCTGGTTGGCTACGAATGGCAGAAGCAGCGCCTCATCGAGAACACCGAGGCCTTCGTGGCAGGCAAGCCAGCTAACAACTGCCTCTTGTACGGTGATTCCGGTACCGGTAAGTCCACCTGTATCAAGGCCATTATCAACCGCTACTATCCGGACGGACTACGCATGATTGAGATTTACAAGCACCAGTTCAAGGATTTAAACGCTGTAATCTCAACTATTAAGAATCGCAACTACCGTTTTATCATTTACATGGATGATTTGTCCTTCGAGGAATTCGAGACCGAGTATAAGTTCTTGAAGGCCGTCATCGAAGGCGGCGTGGAGATGAAGCCGGACAATATCTTAATCTATGCAACCTCCAACCGTCGTCACCTCATCAAGGAGACCTGGGGTGACCGAGAGAACATGGAAGTCCACGGCGAGATTCACACCAACGATTCCATCCAGGAGAAGCTCTCCCTGGTGAACCGCTTCGGTGAGACCATCAACTTCTCCAAGCCGAACCGCATCGAATACCACGACATCGTGCGGGAGCTTGCGAAGCGTGTTCCTTCCATCACCTTAGACGAAAAAGAACTGCTCCTAAAATCCGACCAGTGGGAAATGTCCCACGGCGGCATCAGCGGACGCACCGCCCAGCAGTTCATTAACCACTTGGCGGGGTTGAATAATTTATAAGCCTTTCATTTTTAAGTGAACTTTACAGAATCAAAATGTTGAAAAAAAGCAGTACCCCACCGGGTACTGCTCTGTATAGAACACATTTTAAATTCGACAATTCTTAGTGTATTACATTTTCATCCAAAAGGAATTGCTCCACTCCCATGTATATGATTCCATTCTCATCCTGCCATGGTTTTAGATAATCCCTTACAACAACGATTTTTTCAAATGAATCCGGGATTTTTTTCAACGAAGCAATTTCCTGTTCTCTCTTTTCAGGATCAGCAATGCTAAGAGCGGATTGAATATAAAAGCGCTTATCTCCTTTATTCACCACAAAATCCACTTCTAATTGTTTACGAATGCGCTTATTCTCTTCATTCTTCCCATAACACTCAACAACGCCAACATCCACATCCATATCTCTGCGGATTAAATCGTTGTACAGCACATTCTCCATAATATGCGTCTCTTCCAGTTGTCGGAATCCCAATCTGGCATTACGAAGGCCTAAATCGCTGTAATAATATTTCAACGGCGTACTAATATATTTGCGCCCCTTAACGTCATATCGATTGGACTTTGCAATAAGATAGGACTCTTCAAAGTAGCCTATATATTTGTCGATGGTTTCAGCACCAATTAAAATCTGGCATTCGCTCTTAAATGTATTTGATAGTTTGTTTGGATTAGTAAGTGAGCCAATTCCGGATGCCAAAACATCAAGCAACGTATCCAACACACCCTGCTCGTTTTTTATGTTATGTCGCTCCAAAACATCTCGTATATAAGTTTGTTCAAAAAGATTCTTTAGATAATGGCCTTTTTCCTCGTGGGATTTCAAAGAAAGAGCAAAGGGCATTCCCCCATAAGTATAGTAATCTTGCCATGCACCACGCTTATCGCCTTCATAAGTCTCATAAAACTCAGCGAAAGAAATAGGATAGACACGAATCTCATCTCCTCGATCACGGAACTGAGTCAGTATATCGGATGAAAGCATCTTAGAATTACTTCCAGTGATATAGACATCAGCATTCTTCATCTGCATAAGTCCAAGAACCACGTCTACAAAAGTAATCTTAGCATCCACATCATCTACGTATGGATTCTGAATTTCAGAGACAAATTGAATTTCATCAATAAAAATGTAATAACGCTTCTTCTCGTCCAACATATGTTCCCGAATATACTTATCAAGCTCAATTGGATTTCGATACTTTGCATTCATCAATACATCTAAAGCGATTGCAATAATCTGATTTTCCTGAACCCCCTCACTTAGAAGCCAATTCCGGTATAGTTCAAATAGCAATACTGATTTTCCACTTCGGCGAAGTCCGGTAATTATCTTTACACGCCCATTATCTTTCTTCGCAATTAACTTACTTAAATACTGATTCCTTGCGTACATACATTGCTCTCCATGATTTTTTTGTGCGCATGCACACTTTTTTCATCTACATTATACGTCTAGCAAGTTCGTTCGTCAATTTTTCTTCATGAAATTTTTGTGCACATGCATAGAAATTTCATGAAGGCAGTTTTCCCTTTAACGCAAAAAGGCCCACCATCACTTAAATATTTTCCCGCGAGACCGCTCTCGCTACCTACTTCAGACGTAGCAGATACTAAGAAGCCTGCTTCGCAGCCTTCAAGTACTGACGTCTGAAGAGGCTCGCTACAGAAAATATATAAGTGATGGTGGGCCTTTATTTACTTAAGCAAATAAACTGCTAATCAGTCCAAATGCAAAGAGTCCGATGCATCCAACCAGGAACAGAATCATTCCTACGTTGCACCATACGCTCTTGACGCGCTCTTCCTTCGGAAGTTCCAAGCGCTCTTCGGCGAAGGCGATGTTCTTGCGTCCAACTATGAAAAGAACCAGTCCAACAACAGCAACGGTAATCATGATGACCTCATAGGCCATAAATCCTAAGAAGCGTGGAGATGCTGCCAATGCTACCGGATCCGGGTTGGTCAGGTCTACCCCCTGAAGCAAAAACGGTGCAATGACACCACCACAGAAGTTGATGGTCATGTGCATCAGCATGGTGTAGATAATCTTGCCGGTCTTGTAGTATACATAGCCCCATACCAAGCCTAAGAAGAAGGCATAGAAGAACTGGGCGAAGTTACCGTGGAACAATCCGAACATCAATGCGGAGGTTACCACTGCGACGCTTCCACCGTATACATGCATACGGTCAATGAGCCACTTGCGGCAGAGAAGCTCCTCTACAATCGGTCCTACCACCGCCAAGATAATGTTACCAATCAAAGAGGTCTGGCTTAATAGGGTCTCTACTGTGGCACTGGTATTCATGCCAAGCAGTCCCAAAATTCCTCCAACCAAAGAAGAAATCAGGTTACCGACCACCATCACGAAGATACTGATTACTAAGAACTTGAACCACTTTCCTACGGTAAACGGTGTCTTTTCCACCAAATCTTCCTTCGGAACCGTCTTAATGATGAGATAAAAAATCGGCAATGCCACACAATACATTGGCACGAAGTTCACAACCCAGAATACCCAGGACGGATACTCACTTCCGCCGACCACTAGATTTACAATTACCGAAATTACAATCTGAAGTACGCTTGCCACTACAAGGTAAACAAAAAACGCCATTCCCATACGGGAAAAGTCTTTTTTTGCAATTCTTTCTTCCATTATTTATCCTCCTCAAAAAAATTGACAGGTGCATATTTACACCTGTCAATTAGCATAACATATTGATGGACATGCTACAACTTTTGTCTATAAACTATAAGTTGTAAATCTTGGTATATTTCTCTTCGATGTAATCCAAGAAATCCTTAGAAGTCAGCTCTCTTCCGGTAATCTCGGTAATCCATTCCTTCGGAGTCTGGCGATCTGCCTTCTTCCATACATGCTCACACATCCAGGCATTGATATCTGCAAGGCTTCCGGACTTGATGGCTGCATCAATATCCACCTCGTTCTTCATGCGATTGTAGTACATCGCATTATACATGTTACCAAGGGCATAGGTTGGGAAGTATCCGAATCCTTCGGTCCAATGCATATCCTGGAGGCAGCCTACCTTGTCATTGTCCGGAGTAACACCTAAGTACTCTTCGTATTTCTTTTTCCAGAGCGCCGGTACTTCGGACACATCCAATCCGTTGTTCATGATCTCTTTTTCAATCTCATAACGGATAATGATGTGGAAGGTATAGGTAAACTCATCGGATTCCGTACGAATCAGGCTTGGGGTTACGGTGTTGATGGCTTCGTAGAATTCCTTCTTGGAAACACCCTCTACCACCTGTGGCATGCACTCTGCCACCATGTCATATACCACGTCGCAGAATGCTTCACTACGACCAATCATGTTCTCATAGAAACGGGATACACTCTCGTGCTGGCCCATGGTCTTATTGGCCAAATGATGCTCCCAGTTCTCACGTGGTGCGTTCAACTCGAAGAGGCCGTGTCCGCCTTCGTGAATGACGGAGTACAGGCTGGATGCAAACGCATCATCGTAGTAATGTGTGGTAATTCGCACATCGTCCACTGCCATCTCGGAGGTAAACGGATGCTCGCTGGTAGTCATAGCGCCACGATTCAAGTCATAATTCATATAGTGAAGGACCTTGTATGCCAGCTCCTTCTGCTGTGCCTCGGTGACCTTACGGCTTAAGAAATCGGTGCGAATCTTCTTATCGCTGGCCTGGATACGCTGCAACAATGGTACCAAGCGCTCCTTGCACTCACCGAAGATACGGTCCAAGTCTGCCGCAGTCATACCCTCTTCGTAATCATCCAACATGTAATCGTATGGGGTATCCCGCTTCAACTCCGGAATCTCGCTACGAAGGGCTGCCTGCTTGCGGTCCTTCTCTGCTACTTTTGCAAGGCTCTCTTGGAACATGCTAAAATCTGCTGCTTCCTTGGCACGGCTCCAGTCTGCGAAGGCCTTCTGGGTAATTCTGGCAAACTCTAAGTTCATCTCCGGAGTCACCTTAGATGCCTTCAACTGTCCACGATACATATCGCGAACGAAAGCACGGTCAAACTCATCCCATGTATCGTCCATTTCCTTGTATGCAGCCTCTACCTCTGCCATGAAGGTCTCATCCTTCAACAGCTTGAAAGCTTCGTTGCTGAAAAATGCAATGTCCTCTCCCTGTGCTTCCATGCCTTCCTTCGGGCAAATGGTCTCCATATCGTACTGCATAATACGTACGGCATGGCTGTAACGCTCAAAGAGTTCCATTGTTTTGTTAATTGCTTCTAAATGCTGATTCATTATATAACTCCTTTAGTTTCCTTTTATACAGGTGTTATTATAATGCATCCCACCCGACAAAGGAAAGCATTTTGGGCAGTTTTCCCAAGAGGGCTATGCTATAATAGCCCAAGTTATACATGAGGTTATAGTAATGAAAGCAATATTTTTTGACATTGACGGAACGTTAATTGACTTTGACGGCACTCTACCAGATTCCACCCTGCGCGCCTTACGGGAGGCTCAGGCCAACGGACATGCGGTATTTTTATGCAGTGGCCGTTGCAAAAGTATGATTGAAAAACGACTGTTAGACTTAGGCTTCGACGGCATCGTTGCTTCCAGCGGCGCTTACGTAGAGTATCACGACGAGGTGATCTCTGCGGAATTCATGGAACCGGAGATCGTACGCCAGTTGATTCTCTACATGCAGGAGCACAAGATGCTCTATATGTTCCAGTGTACGGACAAGGTGGTTTCCACCACCGAAGGCACGGCGCAGTTTTTTGGCAATCTCACCGGCGAAGGCGAGACCACAGATGAGCTGATGGACCGCCTTGTGGGCAAGCGTGTCAGCGACGATGACATGCTCAACCACTTAGACCGTTATCCGAACATCGAGAAGGGTAACTACCAGTTAGCAGACATCGGCGTTGCTCAGGTCCGCAAGGACTTGGCCGGAACCTTCGATATTACAGCCATGAGCTTCTTAAATGCACCGGACACCTCCGGCGAAGTCACCAAGGCCGGCATTAATAAGGCCTTCGGTATCCAGAAGGTCATGGATTATCTGAAGATTACCAAGGAAGACGTCATTGCTTTTGGCGATGGTCCGAATGATTTCGAGATGATCGAATTCGCCGGCACCGGCGTTGCCATGGGCAATGCTTCGAATGATTTGAAGGAACTGGCGGATTATATTACCGATGCGGTAAGCGAAGACGGTGTCTATAACGGCATGCGTCATTTAGGTCTGATTTAGACATGCTCCAAAGAGAAGAAGCCGGCAACTTGCCGGCTTCAGAGGGGAGTATATTGTAATTTTTCATCAAATGATTTAGGGAGGGTTCATTTGATGGTTCTATAGTACCAACCGATTGTGAAGATTCTGTGTACACTTTCTTAAAATAATCTTAAGATTCTATAAATCTATCTTTAGAATCTCTCCCTCCGTGATTCCATTCTCATTGAAACAATCCACACGCACATAAGTAGAAGCGTGCTTTATCAACGCTCCGATGTGGCAATGCCCTTCATAGGTCAGATAACTGTGATACAGTTTGTCCGGTGCGTATCCCCAGAGCACGTTGTAGCCTACGGCATCCCCAGATGACATGGCTACATCAAAATCCATCTCTCCTGCTGCCGTAACGGTGGCCGTCGCCTGCTGTGGCAGCTGTCCCTTGCCAAGTCCAAAGACTCTCAGTCCGCTGACATTGGCCTGCTGTCCGAATGGAAGGGTGATTTCCGATAATCGCAAATACCGGATGGTCTTCCCCGCTTCGATCGGTAAAAAGTCATGGCAAAAATCGGTATCCGCATTCCGCCGGTCCCAGAGAATCTCGTAATTACTTCCATCACAGGAGGCTTCCAGTAAAAAGCGGGTCACCTGCTGCGCTTCGATAATACAGCGCTCTTTTCCTTCCGGAATGGTTTGTAACTCCTCCGGTAATTCTATGTCCACATCGGCAAAATTTACCTGGATTCCATGAACATCGTATGCATCGCCTAAGTCCAATACCAGCTGTGGTGCATCATCTTCCTTCGCTGCCCGCCAGCAGGTGCGTACATCTTCGTCCACTGCGTAACCGGCCGGATGGTCTGTTTCTTCCGAAGAGACGGTTACGCTTTTTCCGTAACTTAATATCATCCACTCCGGCTTCGCCCAAGGATCAAACGCATTCCCCGTCATCCGGCGTGGCCAATCCCCGTATCGCTGGTTACAGAACAACTCTCCGTCTGCATCCACACCGGCCGGCCACAAGCCAACACGGCGCTCAAACATGTGATTTACACTAATACGCATGGTTGAGGTATGCCAGAGATTCTCTGCTGCATCCCGAAGGGTGGAATCATGGCCGGCCCCCGGCAGGAAGCTACCCGGATGCAGGGAATAAGGATTGTTCTTCGCCGGCACAAAGGGTCCAAGGGGATGGTCTCCTACATAGACGCCGTCACAATAGGTGTTAAACTCCGTACCCGGCGCTGCATACTGCAGATAGTAACGTCCCTCAAACTTATCCATCCAGGCGCCTTCAATATAAGGCATGGAACTAAAAGTAGCTTCTCCGCGACTACCGTTATCCTCGCCTACCCGCTCAAATCCTTTTTCCGAA
>JAGDAL010000218.1 GCA_017959525.1 Lachnospiraceae bacterium
ACAGGTTGGCTGCAAGCCATATATTAACGGTAACTTAGGTAGCGGCACCGTGCGCGAGATGAGCGAATGGGTGGAGTATATGACCTTAGACGGTGTTTCCCCAATGGCAGACCTGCGGAAGAAAAACGGACGCGAAGAGCCGTGGAAAGTGGACTACTTCGGTGTGGGTAATGAGAGCTGGGGCTGTGGCGGCAACATGCTTCCGGAGTACTATGCGGATGAGTATCGCAGATACCAGACCTACGTGAGAAATTACGATGCGAACCAGCCGATTTATAAAATTGCCTGCGGACCGAACGGCGATGATTATGACTGGACCGATACGGTGATGAAGCGCTGCTTCCATAAGTGTGGCCCGTCTCACGGATTCATGGATGGATTCTCTTTGCATTATTACACGGTACCGGGCCCATGGGAGCACAAGGGTTCCGCAACGGATTTTGATTTGAAAGAGTATTATGTCACACTGAAGAAAACCTTGTTTATGGAAGAGTTGATTCAGCGTCATACTGCCATTATGGATAAGTATGATAAGGATCATGAAGTGGGACTGGTCGTTGATGAATGGGGTACTTGGTACGATGTAGAACCGGGTACCAATCCGGGATTCTTGTACCAGCAGAACACCATTCGTGATGCATTGGTAGCCGGTATCAACTTGAATATTTTCAATAAGCATTGTGATCGGGTGAAGATGGCAAACATTGCACAGTTAGTGAACGTATTGCAGTCCGTGATCTTAACGGAAGGCGATGCCATGATTAAGACTCCAACCTACCATGTATTCCATATGTACCAGCATCATCAGGATGCGGACTTGGTGGAGAGCCATGTAGATACGGAACTGGTTGGTGTGGAAGAGGAGAATCAAGTTGTAAATCTAACAGAATCTGTTTCTGTGGATGCAGACGGTATTTTGACCGTAACCTTGACCAACCTGTCTGCAGACCAAAGCTATGATATCGATGGCGTCTTGGTAGATGCCAACGTCGCTTCCGTGGAGGCGAAGATTGTGACCGGTGCTATGAATGCATACAACTCTTTTGATAAGCCAAATCAGGTAGAAGCAAAAGCTTTTGACGGTGTAACAATCCAAGACGGCCGCCTGGCGTTTACCATTCCTGCCAGCAGCGTTATGCTTCTTCGCGTAACATTGGCCGACGGAAATAAGTAAGATATCGAATCCATGCAGTAATGGCGCTGACTACCCAGACCACACCGGCGGAGACCCAGATACCGGTTTCGCCGAATCCTAGGTAGATACAGAACCATGCCGGAATGGTGAAGCGGCCGATGACCTCAACAATCCCGTTGAACAGGGAGAAGAAAGCATCTCCGATTCCGGTTAAGACACCGCGGATGACATAGATCATTCCAAGTGCCAGATAGAAAAGACTGGTGATGCGAAGTCCTAAGGCTCCTAAAGCAATGATGGCTTCGTCCTCTACGAAGAGTCCGGTGATGGTGCGACCGCCGAACTGCATGATCAAAACCAATACAACTGTAAGAACAACCATGATGCGTATGCCGGCATAGTAACCGGACAATACACGATCATTTCGCTTGGCGCCGAAATTCTGCCCGCTGAAGGTAGAGATGGAGGCGCCAAGTGTCGTATATGGCTGATGAATCAGCTGCTCAATACGGTTGGTGGCGGTAAAAGCGGCAACCACAACGGTGCCGTAAGAATTGACGATACGCTGCACCGCCATGGATGAGATGGCGATGAGTCCAAACTGCAGGGACATAGGAACGCCTAGGCGGATGACGCGATGGCACATCTGTCCGGAGAACTGGATGTCTGTGCGTTGCAATTGAAAATAGGGATTGGTGCTATGGGCATAGAATCCACAGAGCACTACGGAAATCAACTGGGCAAAAATGGTGGCTAAGGCAGCTCCCTGGATGCCCTTTTTTAATACGCAAACCATGAGGATATCCAATGCGATATTTAAGGTGATGGAAAAAATCAAAAAGTACAGTGGGGTCTTGGAATCTCCCAGAGCCCGAAGCATGGCGGACAGATAGTTATAGAGGGAGACGAAGAGCAAACCGATGCACATATAACGGGTATAGATTGCGGCGTCTGCAAGAATAGCAGTCGGCGTACTTAGCAGTTGCAGGAATTGTGGCGCCACAAGAAAACCGAAAGTGCCGACGAAGATGGGCACAATCAGCATAATCATACCGGTGTTTACGATGCATTTTTTGACGTTGGAATCTTCTTGTGCGCCATAGAATTGAGAGACGACAATACCGCCGCCGCTGCC
>JAGDAL010000219.1 GCA_017959525.1 Lachnospiraceae bacterium
CAGCGGTATATTTCGGATAAGAAAATACGTAGATTGCCAAAATCACAATGAGGAATGCTGCAATAGAAAGCACGAAAGCCATACTACCACCTGCCACCGGATTCCAGTCCCAGATTAAGGCAATATAGTACGCTAAGGTTCCCACATAGCACACGATTGCCAGCAAGGAACGCTCCATCTTGAATACACGATATAACTCATACATACCGACCAAAGAAATAAATCCCATGCCGGCAGCCAATAACTCACCACCAAAGCCAATGAAAACAATGGCAAGAATCACTAAAACAATGCCGCTTAACAAACGGGTTTTAAACATAATAATCTCGTCTCCTTATACAAAAAATCTCACTCTTAATCTTACCACATTAAGAGTGAGAACACATGTAATATACATAAAAAATCCATAAAAAGAATGGACTATTTTACCAGTCCGAAACGGCGATCCCGATTGCAAAAAGCATCCACCGCTTCTTTTAATTCTTTCTCGTGAAAATCCGGCCACGGAACATCCGTAAAATAGAATTCCGCATAGGCCAACTGCCACATCAAATAGTTGGATAAGCGCTGTTCCCCGCTGGTACGAATCATAAGATCCGGATCCGGAATATCAGCCGTATCCAAATAACGGGCAAACCGCTCTTCCGTAATAGCATCCACGGATTCTCCGTTGGCTTCTAAATCCAACACCATCTTCTTCATACCACGAATCATCTCATCTCTGGAGCCGTAATTGATGGCAATCTGAAGATTCAGTCCGGTATATCCGGCACTTGCTTCCTCGAGGGTGCGAATCTTCTCCTGCATGGATGGCTCCAAACGGGTAATATCTCCAATGACACGCACGCGCATGTTATTGTTCTTGGCCAGATTCAAGCAGTTTTTCATGTAGCTCTCTAACAGTTTCATGAGAGCTGCTACCTCGTCGCTGGGACGATTCCAGTTCTCTGTAGAAAAGGCGTACATGGTCAGGTATTTGACACCAAGAGCATCTGCCGCACGACAGATTGGCTCTACATTCTTGGCTCCCATGGTATGACCGTAGGTACGAGGCATGCCTTTCGACTTGGCCCATCGTCCGTTTCCATCCAAAATAATTGCAATATGCTGTGGTACATCTGCCATAAAAATATCTCCTTAGAAAACAAAAAGGGCACAACAGGTGTGCCCTTGTAATAACTATACGGTCATAACTTCCTTAGACTTGTCATCAATTGCTGCATCAATCTTCTTGATGAAGGAATCGGTTAACTTCTGTGTCTCGTCTTCCAAATCCTTAATTGCATCTTCAGACATATCTTCATCTTTCAACTTCTTGAAAGCATCAATGGCATCACGTCGAATATTGCGGATTGCAACTTTTGCATTCTCGCCCTTCTTCTTAACGTCCTTCGCCAAATCCTTACGACGCTCTTCCGTAAGCTCCGGGAATACCAGGCGAATCATCTTACCATCGTTGGTAGGATTGATTCCGATATCGGAACAAAGGATTGCCTTCTCGATTTCTTTCACCATTGCCGGCTCCCATGGCTGAATCTGAATCATACGAGCTTCAGGTACAGATACATTGGCAACCTGCTGGATTGGTGTCGGAGCACCGTAATAATCCACCATTAATTTATCAAGAATATGCGGGTTCGCACGTCCTGCGCGGATGGAGGAAAACTCGGATAACAAGTTATCCAGTGATTTGTTCATCTTGTCTTCGTATTGCTTTAAGCGTTCGTCCATACAAACACCCTCCCTTAAACTGTAACGTGGGTACCGGAAATCGTACCGTCAATTGCTCTGACAATGGAATTCTCCTCATTCAGAGGGAATACAAACATTGGCATCTTGTTCTCCATACACATGATGGAAGCAGATAAATCCATAGCAGCCAAACGCTGATCGATCACATCACCGATGGTAATGGTATCGTACTTCTTCGCAGCCGGATTCAGCTTCGGATCACTGTCATAGATACCGTCGATGGCCTTCGCAAGAAGAATCACTTCTGCTTCGATCTCGATGGCACGAAGTACGGTAGCTGTATCGGTAGAAAAATACGGATGTCCGGTTCCTCCAGCGAAAAATACAACCTTACCGGCATTCAATGCATTGATTGCAGCATCCTTAGAGAACAAAGTGGAAAAA
>JAGDAL010000220.1 GCA_017959525.1 Lachnospiraceae bacterium
AGTGCTAAGAGCAAATGCTCCTGTTCAATTTCCTGGTTGCCGTAATCATAGGCCAGTTTTTCCGTGGACTGTACTGCTTCCACGGATTTCTGCGTGAATGTCGATATATTCATAAGCAAAAACCTCCTGCCAAATTTCCTTTTTCCTTTGTAATCCCTGTTATACGCTCTTTTGTTAGCACCGTCAAGAGTCGAGTGCTAAAGTTTTCAGAATATTTATTTTTCCCGCTGGTCTTTTACAAAGATCAAATCGAAATCCAACGGCGCCAAGCCTGCGGTCTCGATGCTACCTTCCTCGGTGTACTGCCATACCGCAAATCCGGAACTAAGCTCCGGCTGCTCATTGTAATTGGCAAACCAGATATCATAGGAAGAAAGAATGGTCATGTCATAGAAATTCTCTGCAAAATATCCGTTGGTATAGATCATCGGCTCATAGCCTGCATCCTGAATCTTCTTGCAAAAAGCAATGGCATTGGCGGTATAATCCACCCCTTCGGTATCAAGGGTACGGGATCCCTCCACCTGCACCAGCTCGAAGTCATAGACCACCTGCAAGTCGATGTCGTGGCCCTTAAGATTCTCGATGACGAAGTCCGCTTCCTCTTCTACCTCTTCTCTGGTAATGGCCTGGGAGAAAAAGTAAACGCCTACATTTAAGCCCGCTTTTCTGGCGGCCTTGATGTTCTCCAAATAGTAATCATCCAAAGCCAATGCCCCGGATTCATAGCCGCGCAGACCAAGACGAATATAAACAAAATCGATGCCTGCCTTCTTCACTGCCTTCCAGTCCACTTCTCCCTGATGGGAAGAGACGTCAATGGCCAAATGGCTGGTCATATGATTGTCCGCATCTTCGTACTGATAGTAATCTCCCACCTTGGTGATATTGCTTGCCTTCGGCTGAATGTTGGTAATGTCCGCCACGTTGATGGGTACCCGCTTCGGTTGCAAAAGCAACACAATCACCACCACGGTTACGATTGCTAAGACCACGCCGCCTGCAATGGCAAACGGTATCCAGGATATGCCTCTGTCATAACGATTTCTTCTGTTGTTTCTCATCTGTTTTCCCCTCTTGCTTTCTTAATCGGTAATCACTTGGTGTCATATTCCGCTGCCTATGGAAGGTTTTGGAAAAATATAAGCTATTGTCAAAGCCTACGGAATTGGCAATGGCAGTAATGGAGAGATTGGTATTCTCCAGTAAATAACAGGCCTGTCGCAGGCGAAAATCCGTCAGGTATTCCTTGGGCGACTGCCCAAGCACACTCCGGAAGGAGCGGAACAACTGACTGCGGCTTAAGCCCACATAGTCTGCAATATTTTCAATGGTAATGGGATAGGAATAATTGGCGGAAATGTACTCGATGCTCTTTTGTACATAGGACTGGCCGCTGTTGGTGTGACTGCGCCCCGCCGATGCATGTAGGAAGCTGGATAACATGGTATACAACCGCCCCGTCATCTCCACCGCATGGTTGAAGTCATTGCCACTGGCCGCATAGATGGCCCGAATCTCTTCGCAGATGCGATTGCCGCCGTCCACGCCGAAGATCACCGGCTCCTCTCTGGTAAAATCCGTGGCTTCCAAAATAATGGCGGCATCGGATCCGTTAAATCCCACCCAGGCGTACTCCCAAGGGTCGGAGGCGTCCGCTTCATAGCTAATGACCGAACCGGGATAAACCAGGAATGCATCCCCGGCTCCCAACTCATAGTCCCTGTGGTCGTAATGGTATCGGCCCTTCCCCCGAATCACATAGTGAATCAGGTAATGATCCCGGATTCCCGGTCCCCACACATGGGAAGCCTTACACTTCTCGATGCCTACATTGTAGACCTGGAGGGAGACCAATTCCCGTTCCGTGGCTTTGTATGCAGTTTTGTACTCGTCTATTTTTTTGCTCATAGGCATATCCTCTAGAGCTATCATACGTCTTCCCCCATGCTGCCGCAACATTTTTACATATTAGCAAGACTTTTTTTACTAGGCTTTTTTTACAGAATGGTCTATAGTATAGGAAGATTGTGAAGCAAAGTGTTGCTAAGGAGGTATTTACAATGGCTATATTGGTTACCGGCGGTGCCGGCTACATTGGAAGTCATACCTGCGTAGAGTTACAGAATGCAGGTTATGACGTTGTTGTATATGATAACTTATCAAATTCTTCCGAGAAGTCTCTCGAGCGTGTGGAAGCAATCACCGGCAAGAAGGTCACCTTCTATCAGGGAGATATCTTAGACCGTGCACGTCTGGAAGAGGTATTCGCTAAGGAGCAGATTGACAGCTGTATCCATTTTGCAGGATTAAAGGCTGTTGGTGAGTCTGTTGCCAAGCCTTGGGAGTACTATGAGAACAATATTGCAGGAACCCTGACATTGGTGGATGTCATGCGTAAACACAACTGCAAGAACATTATCTTCTCTTCCTCCGCTACGGTATACGGTGATCCGGCAGAGATTCCGATTACCGAGAATTGCCCGAAGGGACAGTGCACCAACCCATACGGCTGGACCAAGAGCATGCTAGAACAAGTGCTGATGGATATTCAGAAGGCCGACCCAGAGTGGAACGTGGTGTTACTACGATATTTCAATCCCGTGGGTGCCCACTCTAGCGGCAAGATTGGAGAAAATCCTAATGGTATACCCAACAACCTAATGCCATATATCACACAAGTGGCTGTGGGGAAGCGACCTGAATTAGGTGTGTTCGGCAACGACTACCCCACCCCCGACGGCACAGGCGTACGCGACTACATCCATGTCGTTGACCTGGCCAACGGGCATGTCTGTGCCCTCAAAGCCATCGAGCGCAAATGTGGACTGGGCATCTACAACCTCGGCACAGGACACGGATACAGCGTCCTCGACATGGTGAAAGCGTTCGAGAAAGAAAACGGTGTGCCTGTCCCCTACTCCATCAAACCACGCCGAGCAGGCGACATCGCAACCTGCTATAGCAATCCTGCCAAGGCTGAGAAAGAATGGGGCTGGAAAGCCCAATACGGGATTCACGAAATGGTACGCGATAGTTGGAATTGGCAACGCCAAAACCCCGACGGGTATCCAGAATGAATCCACTAAAACAATCTAGACAAC
>JAGDAL010000221.1 GCA_017959525.1 Lachnospiraceae bacterium
ATAACTGTAAAAAGGGAGAGTATAGAATATGAAGTGGTTTTTTCCAACGAAGCTGGATGCTTCTAAATGGCAGGACTTCTATCAAACCAAATACCAGTATCATGCGAAAGCTTTCCGTTGGATCGTCATTCTCATGTGTCTGTCCGAGGTCTCTTATTTCGTCAGCGATTGCCAGACCTTCGGTTATATCAATTGGAAGATGTTACTTCCGCGTACCGCTATTTTGGTACCGCTCTTTGTGTTTCTCATTTTTAACAAATATCATAAGGGTTATGTTGCCAATATCTTTTTCGGATATGCCTTGATGCACGCCTGCATGTGGTGCACCATTTGGGTCATTTATTATCTGGAGAATCGGGACTACGCCAGAGAAGGATTCATCGTGATGCACTTTGGATTTCTGGCCTTGGGACTGGCGGCCCCGTACTATTTGTCCTCCATTCTCCATGCCTTTATTTTCCTGAATATCATTGTATCGAATCAGTTCATTCAGTACGCAAGTTACAAGATGATGATTTCCCTGGCCATTCCGTTGTACCTTGGTATCATCCTGTTCCAGAAAATACTGGAGAACAATTACGTCGACCATTACATCGACCATAAGAAGTTAGAGGCCCTGTCCACACACGATCAGTTGACCCAGGCTTATAACCGTAACATTTTATCCGACCTTTTGATTCCGGGTACCACACAGCTGAAAAAAGAGTTCTCGACGGATACCTGGTTCCTCTTATTGGACGTCGACTTCTTCAAAAAGGTGAATGATACCTACGGCCACGAAGCCGGGGATGTGATCTTAGCCACCATTGCCGATTGCATTCACGCCAGCATCCGCAAGAACGATTTCTGCTTACGCTGGGGCGGCGAGGAATTCGTAATCATCCTGCAGGATATCACCCGTATGGAGGCCATCACCATTGCAGAACGTATCCGTGCTTCCATTGAGCAAGCAGGTACCACCCCTTCCGTTACCATTTCCGTTGGTGTCAGCCAGTACCAGGGTGCGGATTACCATCAAGCCATCAACGACGCAGATGCTGCCATGTACACGGCGAAGCATAGCGGACGCAACCGGGTGGTTTGCTATAACGACTAATACAAAGAGCGCTTTCGACCATAGTCGAAGCGCTCTCTTTTATTGCTTATTTACTTTGTAGATTCGTAAGAACCGTTCAATCACTTCCACATCCGGCGCATCTGCCCGATAGATGCCATAGATATCCCAGGTATACGCATCCCGAATCGGAATGGCACGGACCTGTTCATTATCCGCAAAGAACCGCGGGGAAATACCGATTCCGATTTGATTCTTCACCAGCTGATAAATGGACTCTCCTTCCGATACCTTGGCAATGATATTCGGATGGAATCCCTTGGTCTGGCAGGCTCCAATCACGTCATGATAGATGTGATAATTCTCGTTCATAGAGATAAGTGCCTCTTCCTTAATGGCGGATAGCTCCACCTCTTTGGCATCCCAAAGCGGATGATTCCGATGCACATAGAGTACCACATCAACGCTTTTGATTTTGCAGCATTTCAACTCCTGATGGGACGGTTGTCCGATGACGAAACCAAATCCCACCTCATTATGAAGCACCTGCTTAATCACCGTATCGTTGCTTCGCTCATGCCAGCTGGCAACGATTTCCGAATGCTCGCTCATGATTTTTTGTACCACCGATACATCCAAAGCCCGCAAGGTTCCGCTGGAAAAACCGATTTGAAAACGGGATGCCCGACTGTTTAGGGCATCGATGGATGCAAACAAGTCATTCAAATCCCGATTCAACAGCTTGGATTTTTCATAGAAGACCTTGCCGCTCTCCGTGGGGATTAAGCCTTCCTTAGAGCGAATAAACAGCGGTGTACCCACCTCATCCTCTAGGCTCTTAATAATCTTACTTAAGCCCTGCGGGGATAAGAACAGCTTACCGGCTGCCTTTTGCATATTCCGTTCTTCGTATACGGTTTGAAAACACTTAAAATTCTTGGTATTCATTTATACTCCTCACAAATACGTTCCCCATTATAATACAAGAACTCCCGCACAGCAAAACCGTGCGGGAGTGTAAGGGAATTTATGTTAAATGAGGGGGAGAACAAAATTTAAATATGGTTTGCAACTTCAAATGCATCCCAAATGCCGTACATAATGTTGGAAACCTGACGGGCATCACCTAAGAGATATACCTCATCCAGCTCGTTCTGATACTGGTTGTAGAGGCTGTTCTCGCTGGCATATCCAACGCACAGTACTACGTTATCTGCAGGAAGCTCCTTGGTCTCATCGCCAACGGTAGCGCTTAATACACCGTTCTTAAAGCCGGTGACTCTTGCGTTGCAGCATACATCAATGCCGTTGAACGGAATAAGCTTCTCTAACATCTCTTTATTTGCGGAGCACAGAGGTCCGTTGACTGCCATCAGCTTATCCAAAGCTTCTACGATGGTTACCTTCTTGCCATGCTGTGCAAGATCCAATGCCAACTCGCATCCTACCAATCCACCGCCGACAACGATCACATTGTCTCCGGTTTCCTTCTCACCCAGTAATACCTGCTCTGCAGAGAAGACCTTCTCGTCGTCTCCGAGAGAGAACATCTTCGGACGGGATCCGGTTGCCATGATGACTGCATCATAAGACGCATCCAGGATCTCTTTTTCCGTTGCACGGGTATTCAAATGTACTTCGACACCAAGGCGAGCCAATTCATCCTCATACCACTTTGCCAATGCGATATCGTCTTCCTTGAATGCAGGTGCACCACCAGGAATCAGGTTACCGCCAAGACGGCCGGCTGCTTCATATAAAACAGGCTCATGTCCACGCTCTGCAAGCATGCGTGCTGCCTCACATCCGGCAACACCACCGCCCACAACCAAGACCTTCTTTTTCTTGACGATTGGGTTGTAACGGTTCAAACGCTCCTTGCCTGCCTGGGGGTTTACTACACAGTTGATTAAGGAGTAAGTCTGAATACGTCCCATGCAGCCTTCCTGACCGCTGATACATGGACGAATCTG
>JAGDAL010000222.1 GCA_017959525.1 Lachnospiraceae bacterium
CCCTATGCTTGGGCTTTGGAAATCCTGTAGATTTAAGATGGGATAGGCATAGGGATTAGATATATTTTCGTATCCCTCTGCCGGTGAATATAAAGAGAAGATTATTACGGGGAAGAATATATGAAAAAGCTGATCTTATATGGCGACTCGAATACATATGGCTACGACCCAAGAGATTTCTTCAGTGGAAGATATGAGGAAGATGTACGATGGGCCGGGATTTTGAAGCGGGAATTGGAAGGCGAATATGATGTGATTGAAGAAGGTCAGAATGGACGGTGCTTACCATCGCCATCAGATGGCTTATTTCAAGAACTGGTGCGAAGCACAGATGCAGAAGATGTGATGGTGATGATGCTTGGAACCAATGACATTCTTCTAACCAGTCGACCGGATGTGAGTAGGACGGTGGAGAGAGCGCATGCGCTCTTAGAATATGTGAAGAATCATTGCGCCGGGACATTCCTTCTGATTGCTCCACCATATATCAGCGATGCCTATCCGGATTTACAGCCATATCATGATTGCTCGGTGGAGATGAATCGCCGTTTTCTGGAGCTGGCTAAGCAGTATGACATCGCTGCTGTGGATGCGGGAAGCTGGAACATTCCCATGGGATCCGACGGCGTACATTTTACGGAGCAGGGGCATCTGGAGTTTGCGAAACGATTCCTGCAGAATCTACATACCATATAGAGCTTGTATACAAAACGTGGTAAAATGTAAAAAAGAAGTTTGGATTGGGGGAATGCGAGATGTCAATGGACACGCTGTTTGAGCAGATTAGAGAGAAAGCATCGCAGGACGTGGGCTTTCGGAAGCGCTTAGCGCAGGCATATGAAAGCGAACATCGCATTGTATCTTTTTGCAAAGAGTGTAATGCAGCCGGAATCGAAGTATATCCGATGGATATTGCAGATGCAGACGAAGGCATGTATGCGGCAATGCGTCGTAGCACCAACGGCGGTGGAGAGAATTCACCGCACTTAGGTTGGCAGGAAGAAGTGTTTGAGACGTTCATGGAGGAAATCTTGAACATGTAATTCCATGGAGGTAATCATATGGGATCGATTTTAATTAAGGATACGACCAGAGAAGAACGGGAGCAGATTATCCGCCAGTCCTTGGACTGTGGCGGTGGATGTGAGAACTGTTCCTCCTGTTGGCTGGGCGGAGGAAGCCCGTGGGATATTTATCAGGACTATATTGATGGCAAGCGGGAGATCCGCGAAATCAATATGAGCTATATGCAACAGTACCGACAGGATCGGGATATTAAGGGGTGATGTGAGATGGACGTACCGGTAATTGCAACATCTACTCCGGAGGAACGAAGAGCCTATATTAAGGAACGCTTTCCTTGCATTTCGGATTGTGATATGTGCGGCCTGTGTAAAGTTTTTCACGGACAGGACGCGGAGATGGCATTCCGGGATTATATCGAAGGCAAGCGGGACTTTATGGAGGTCTTTGCGGACTATAAGTAGTGTATGAAACTCAGTTGAGGGTAAAAAAGAAAGTGGAGGTTAACACAAATGGCAAAAGTAATTATTTTAAACGGTAGTGCACATGTACATGGTTGTACAGCAACCGCGCTGGACGAGATGATCAAAGTCTTTGAAGCAGAAGGCGTGGAGACCGAGCTGATTCAGGTAGGCAGCCAGGCTATCCGTGGTTGTGTGGGATGCGGATACTGTGAGAAAAACGGTAGATGCGTCTTCGGCGATGATCTGGTGAACGAAGTAGCCAAGAAGTTCGAGGAGGCAGACGGCCTGGTAGTAGGAAGCCCGGTATATTATGCATCTCCAAACGGAACCATCATTTCCTTCTTGGATCGCTTGTTCTACAGCACATCTTTTTCCAAGCAGATGAAGGTTGGTGCCGCAGTGGTAAGCTGCCGTCGTGGTGGTAACACCGCAAGCTTCGATGTGTTGAACAAGTACTTCACCATCAGCGGCATGCCGGTAGCATCCAGTACTTATTGGAATCAGGTACACGGATTCACGGCAGAAGATGTGAAAAAAGATTTGGAAGGTTTGCAGACCATGCGAAATCTTGCGAAGAACATGTCCTTCATGATGAAGTGCTTCGTAGAAGCCAAGAAGGCAGATATCATTCCGGTGTTGGAGCGCGATGAATTCACCAGCTTCCCGGATGGAAAGTAAATAGAAATCAGTAAAAGCAAAGACAGCACGCTTGTTACCGTCGGAACGGTAGTAGGGCGTGCTGTCTTCTTATGTTGTCCCAACGATTGTCCAAGTTTATCAAGCGGAAGGACCCACGAAAGCCACAGTATTTTTGGACGCAAAAAGACGCAGGTGAGAAACCTGCGCCGCCTTGCCTCGTTGGGGGGAAAACTAGAGATGTATTATATATAACATGCGCATGGACACAAAAAGGATACACAGTGTGAAAATATTTTCTTTGAATGAATTGCTGAATGAATTTCGCATACAACCACAAGTTGACATGTTATCGTTTGCAGGTGCATTTTTGACGGAAAATGTATGGTAGAATACTAAATAGAATAATAAGTGAAAAGGACGAAAATAATATGAACATACAGATTTTTGGAACAAAGAAATGCAACGATACAATTAAAGCTGAGCGGTTTTTCAAGGAGCGCGGAATCAAGTATCAATTCATCGACATGAAAGAGAAGGGCATGAGCAAGGGCGAATTAACTTCTGTTGCTTCAAACAATGGCGGTATTGCCAATCTGGTAAATCCGGATGCAAAAGATAAGGACGCCGTTGCACTATTTCAATATATTGCCGACGAAGATAAGCTTGAGAAGTTGTTGGAAAACCAACAGATTATTAAGACGCCGGTCGTTAGAAATGGTAAGCAATCTACACTCGGTTATCAGCCGGATGTATGGAAGAAATGGGAGTGACACTGCATTAAAGAGGGACAAAAGTAGGACAGGAGAGACAGAATGTTAGTACGAGACTTATATGATTACTTGGCAACACAGGATGAGAACCTTGAGGTTACGATTATGGATATTTGCGTTTGCAACGAGATCGTTCTTCGGGATCAGAAATTGGTGCTATCTACCGATTTTGAAAATGTATCCGAGGGAACATCGGTAGAACCTTATATATTAAGAGCGCATGATTTCCGGAACTATCTGGATGGACATCCGGAAGCTTTCGATTATGAGGTGTATTGTGAACGATATCCGGTAAGTATGGAAGAAACCAAGGAGACGGTGCTGGAGTTGGATGTGAATACCACCGATGAAGTGAACCTTGTGGCTCCTGAGGAGCTGAATGTGCAGGAAAAGAAAAAGGGATTTTTCGCCCGACTTTTTTCAAAATAGAAAAAAGGTGTATACTTAGCTGGATGAATAAATAAGACATAAGAGGGGAAAACAAAATGTTAACAGGTACTGAAATTATTGAACTAGTAAAGCAGTTTTTAACACCACAGGTCATTGTTTGGCTGATTCTGTGTGCCATTGTATATGGCGTTTTGCATTTCGTGATGTCTCGGTTTGGCGTCTTTGGTGAAGGCAAGCGGAAGCTGAAGGAGGCCAAGGAGCACGGACGTAAGCTGACGGGTTTCATCGATGGCCATACGCAGGAACTGCACAACGAGGGTATTACGATTCCGGGAACCAAGGTTCGCCTGCATTGCTATCGTTATCGATACACACATCCATATTCCAAGGAGATGTGCCGCTATTATCTGTGGCAGAGATCCAATTGTGTTGGTGCACAGATTGCCCTGTATTATGACGAGAACGGTCGTGTATTCCATTCCGCTACGGATGCAACTCCGCTGGCTCCATTATGGAGAGCAATCTATACCGCAGTTCCTGCAGTTGTAATGGCACTGATTGGTAGAGCAATAGGGTGGTTATAAAAGTAGATGCATAGCAGAAGCCTCGGACGTTATGATGTCCGAGGCTTTTTTGATGCCAATTAGTACTCCGGATTGGTGGCTTGAACTTCGTAGTAGAAGATCATACCGTCGTATAGGTCGGTTGGTGTCATATTGATGCGGTAAACGTAAGGTAACAAATAATATATCGTGCTGAAGGCTTCTCCCAAGGAGGTCATGTTCATCTTGGAGTGGACCTGTTCATAGACCTCCGGGTGGTCGGTTTCGCTGAGTGCGGTAAAATCCAGGAAGTAATGCTTATCTTCCATGTACTTGGCCTGATATGCCATTGGGTCAGCGGAGTGGAAGAAGTAGTCCTTACGGGTATATTCTGCTGAGGTCTCTACGCGGATGTTGGCTTTGCCCTTGAAAGTGTCGGTGCCTAAGCTGTAATAGGCATCACCATATTGTTCTTTTAATACGCCGCCCATGGCGACCGGGGTGATTGCGCTGGAAGTGCACTTGGCAATATGTCCGTCGTGTCCGGCGATGAGAAGCTTGCCGGATCCAAGCTCTTTTTCCTGATTTAAAATCCAGGTGACATTGGCTGCCATGGCAGTATCACGGTAAGTGTAGCTGTCCGGGAACTGCAACTGGTAGTATTCACGGGCTGCCTCCATGTTTTCTACCACCTTCTTCATGTTGATGACATCTGGGTCTGCCGGGTCACACTGATTCAATGCGGTGCCAATCTGCTGTAATTCCTGTGAGATTGCTTCTACCTCTGTCTCAGACAATGTTTCTGTACGGTCCGGATCGGCCATGGCCTCCATTGCCTTGGTGCTGCAGCCTTCCAGGTTGTGGGAAGCGATGAAGGTCTTCAGTGGTTCTACATCTTTTTCCCAGTTTTGCATGTCGAATCCATAGAAGCGGAGACGCTTGTCGGCCGGTACCGAAGCATTGTAGTCACGCATCCAGGATAAAAGGTCTGCCATCTGCTGTGTATGATAGATGTTAAAAGACAAGTTGTTTACGATATCGCGGGCATCGCCGTCGCCGCCCTGAACGTAGGCGTTGGCTGCCAGACAATCACCGAAGTCTGCTTCAATAGCGATGGCGCGGTAGTCGTATTTTTCTACCAGGAGCTTGAATACTTCCAACTTGGATTCCTGGAACTCGACGCTGCCGTGAGTGGCTTCGCCTAAACCTACGATCTGTACGCCTTCCGGGATGGTAAGGTCAGCCACCGGTGTAGCAGCTGCGATCACGTCTTTGTTTTTATGTGCGGATAGGACGGTCTTGATATTCAGTCCTACGGTTAATGCGATTGCGATTACGAGTATGATAATCAGTAATACTTTTCCAATCTTTTTTAATACTTTCATTTCTTTTTGGTCCTCCCTGCGACTCATTTGATAATCCAAGGATAGCAAATATGTATGCTGGCTTCCCTCGATTTGGCTTACATTGTGGGCAAGAAACCTTACAGTCTTGTAAGGTTCGAAAAAAGCATAAAAAGAAGACAGTGCCAAAATAAGCACTGCCTTCGTAATTACGATATGGATTATTTCAGAAGTCCGTTCTCCTGCATCTTCATTGCACGCACCTTCAGTGGAAGACCGAAGAGGGTGATGAATCCTTCTGCATCGTGGTGATCGTAGAGATCGCCGGTGGTAAAGCTTGCTACGGACTCACTGTACAAGGAGTCTGGAGAAGTGGTGCCGGCCTTAATGATGTTGCCCTTATAGAGCTTGAACTTTACTTCGCCGGTGACGTATTCCTGTGTGGAAGTAACAAATGCCTGTACTGCCTCGCGCAGAGGAGTGAACCACTTGCCTTCGTATACAATCTGAGCCATCTTATTGCCCATGTCCTTCTTCACATCCATAGTAGCACGGTCGAGAACCAGTTCCTCTAACTGTGCATGTGCCTCCATCAAGATGGTTCCGCCAGGAGTCTCATACACGCCACGGCTCTTCATACCAACCACACGATTCTCAACGATATCGACAATACCGATGCCGTGCTTGCCGCCAAGAGCGTTCAACTCGCGAATGATATCGGAAACCTTCATCTTCTTACCGTTAACGGAGGTTGGGATACCTTTCTCAAAGGTCATGGTCACATATTCACCTTCATCCGGAGCCTTCTCCGGAGATACGCCAAGAACCAAAAGATGATCGTAGTTCGGTTCGTTGGCCGGATCCTCAAGCTCCAAGCCCTCGTGGGAGATGTGCCATAAGTTACGGTCACGGCTGTAACTCTGGTCAGCGGAGAATGGAAGATTGATGCCGTGAGCCTTACAATATTCAATCTCAGACTCTCTGGAATCCATGGTCCACTTGTCATCACGCCATGCAGCAATAATCTTCAAATCCGGAGCCAATGCCTTAATACCAAGCTCGAAACGAATCTGGTCGTTACCCTTACCGGTAGCACCGTGGCAGATAGCAGTAGCGCCTTCCTTACGGGCAACCTCTACCAATTTCTTGGCAATGCCCGGACGAGCCATAGAGGTTCCCAACAAGTACTTATTCTCATAGACTGCGCCGGCCTGCACACAAGGAATGATGTAGTCGTCACAGAACTCATCGGTAATGTCTTCGATGTACAGCTTGGAAGCACCGGATAACTTCGCACGTTCTTCCAGTCCGTCCAATTCTTCTCCCTGTCCGCAATCGATGCAGCAGCAGATTACTTCATAGTCGTAGTTCTCCTTCAGCCATGGAATAATGGCTGTGGTGTCCAATCCGCCGGAGTAGGCCAAAACAATCTTTTCACTCATAATCTTTTTCTTCCTTTCCTTTTGATCCTGCAAAAACAGAATCGTATGCAACCGGTTTTGTTAGCAGTAATACCTTTTTCCTTTTCAGACGCCTTCCCTAAAAGCGTAAAATCTTTTTCCTTTTTCGACTTTTCAGTCTTTTCCCTTTTGCTAACTAAACCGCTTGCTGATTCTATGCAATAATATACAATAACAGTTTTTTATAATCAAGTAGAAATTATGTACAATAAAGTCACGTTATATAAAGATGTTCGTGTGAATTTTGTACTTGCCTATATGAAAATCAAAATGTATAATTATGCAATAAAAATGATAGTTATATTCAACGTTAACTGTCAGGCAACTTGGTGTATACTTAATTGTGTCTGCATAAAGATGCAGATTAAGCCCCATTTCTATAGAAGATGTGGCTTGTTCAAAAGGAAGGAAAAGGATTACAAATGGTAAAAGTAGGAATCGTTGGCTCCACCGGATACGCCGGAGCGGAGCTGGTGCGCATTCTCTTAGGACACAAGGAAGCGCAAATCGTATGGTACGGCAGCAAGAGTTACGTGGAAGAGAAGTATGCCAACGTGTATCGCAACTTCTTTCAATTGGTAGAAGCGGATTGCCTGGAAGATCAATTGGAAGAAATGGCGAAGAAAGTGGATGTAATTTTTACCGCCACACCACAGGGATACTTGGCAGGACTTCTAACGGAAGAGATTCTGTCTTCCTGCAAGGTCATCGACCTCTCCGCCGATTATCGTATCAAGGATGTGTCCGTCTATGAGCAGTGGTACAACATCGAGCACAAGAGCCCGCAGTTTATTAAGGAAGCGGTGTATGGACTTTGTGAAGTGAATCGGGAAGATATTAAGAAGGCCCGCCTCATTGCAAATCCGGGATGCTTTACCACCTGTTCCATTCTTACCGCCTATCCGTTGGTGAAGGATGGTTATATTGATCCCAATACCTTAATTATAGATGCCAAAAGCGGTACCAGCGGCGCCGGTCGTGGTGCGAAGCTACCAAATCTCTTCTGTGAAGTGAATGAGAGCATGAAGGCCTATGGCGTGACCAATCATCGTCATACACCGGAGATCGAAGAGCAGCTGGGATATGCCTGCGGGAAGGAAATCTTAGTGAACTTCACGCCACATCTGGCTCCAATGAATCGCGGTATCTTAGCAACGGAGTATGCATCCTTAAATCAGGTGACCTTGCCGGATGGTAGTGTTGGATATCCAACGGAAGAGATGATTCGTGCTTCTTATAAGAAATACTATGACAAGGAGTTCTTCGTCCGTGTGATGGAAGGGGATACCCCGCCGGAGACCAAGTGGGTAGAGGGTTCCAACTTCGTAGATATCAATTTTAAGATTGATCCAAGAACC
>JAGDAL010000223.1 GCA_017959525.1 Lachnospiraceae bacterium
GCAAGGGTTACAAGTTCTCTACCTATGCAACCTGGTGGATTCGTCAGGCCATTACCCGTGCCATTGCGGACCAGGCGAGAACCATCCGTATTCCGGTACATATGGTTGAGACCATCAACAAGCTGATCCGTGTATCCAGACAGCTGTTACAGGAGTTAGGCCGTGAGCCCTCTCCGGAAGAAATCGCAAAAGAGATGGAGATTCCGGTAGAGCGTGTACGTGAAATCTTAAAGATTTCCCAGGAGCCGGTATCTTTGGAGACCCCAATCGGTGAAGAGGAAGATTCCCACTTGGGAGACTTCATCCAGGACGACAACGTTCCGGTACCTGCAGAAGCAGCTACTTTTACCTTATTAAAGGAACAGTTGGAAGAGGTACTTGGTACCTTGACCGAGCGTGAGCAGAAGGTACTCATTCTTCGTTTCGGTTTGGAAGACGGCCGTGGCCGTACCCTTGAGGAAGTTGGTAAGGAGTTTAACGTTACCCGTGAGCGTATTCGTCAGATTGAGGCGAAGGCACTGCGTAAGCTTCGTCACCCAAGCCGTAGCCGTAAGTTAAAGGACTACTTAGAGTAATATGAAGCCAATATCAAATCGATTGGAAGCACTGTGTAGTATGGTAACCCCGGGGCTTCGCTTAGCGGATGTGGGCTGTGATCATGGATTTTTATCCATTGCTTTGGTGGGACGGGGCATTGCCCCTTGTGCCATTGCCATGGATTTAAGAGAAGGTCCTTTAAGCCATGCCAAGGAGAACATCGCCAGAGAAGGTTTATCCGAGGTGATTGAGACCAGATTATCCGATGGCTTAACGAAGTTAGAGCCGGGCGAGGCCGAGACCATTGTCATTGCCGGTATGGGCGGACGCCTGTTGATGCACATCTTAGAGGAAGGACGCCAGGTAGCCATGGCTGCCAAGGAGCTGATTTTACAGCCCCAGTCCGAGATTCCTCTGGTGCGCCACTACCTGGTGGAGCAGGGCTATCGCTTGTTAGCGGAAGAGATGCTGCAGGAAGACGGCAAGTATTACATGATGATGAAGGTTTCCTACGAAGCCAACGGTGTCGGAGAAGTCTTAGCAGAAGAGGAAGCGGACTTCCTCTTTGGCAAGCAGCTTCTGGCTACGGGCCATCCCGTCCTTCGGGATTACATCCTCTGGGAAATTGGCCTGAAGGAATCCATCCGTGCCAAGTTAGATGCGACGGATGCCACACACAGTGATCGTTATCGGGAGGTTATGGAAGCGCTGGAACAGTTACAGGATGCGCTCCATCAAATAGATACAAGGGGTAAATAGCTATGACAGTTGAGAAGATTATAGCGCTACTCAATCAGCAGGCTCCGGAAGCAAGTGCCCTGGATTGGGACAATGTGGGCCTTCTGGTGGGTGACAAGGATTGGCCGGTGGACAAGGTCTATATCGCCTTGGATGCAACAGACGAAGTCATTGCAGATGCCATCGAGCAGGGGGCACAGATGATCATTACCCACCATCCGTTGATTTTTACTTCGGTGAACAAGGTGACGGGAGATCATTTTGTAGGACGCAGAATCATTACCTTGATTGAGCATCGGATTGCGGTCTATGCCATGCATACCAATTTCGATATCCATGGAATGACGGATATGGCCAAGAATGTCCTTGGTATCAAGCAATCCGTAGTATTAGACGTTTGTGAAGAGGACGAGGACCACAACGAATACGGCATTGGCTGTGTGGGCATGATCGAAGATGCTATGAGTTTAGAGCAGTTCGCGGCATATGTGAGAGATGCCTTCCATCTGTCCCATGTGAAGGTCTTCGGTGATCCGGAGACGGAGGTGCGCATGGTTGCCATCGCACCGGGCAGCGGCAAAAGCGAGATCAACCCGTCCATTCGCAAGGCAGCGGATGTGCTGGTAACCGGCGATATTGACCATCACAGCGGAATTGATGCGGTGGCCAAGGGACTTGCCATTGTAGATGCCGGCCATTACGGTATCGAGCATATTTTTATTGAATACATTGGGAATTATCTCAAAGGGAAAACCGGAACGTTAGAAGTTTTATACGCAAAAGAGAAAGAGCCATTCTGGCTGGTATAAGCGAGGTAGACAGTATGAGTGATACGATTCGAGTTAGCGTTTTAGGTCAGGAATATGTGCTGGAGAAGGGCACACCGATTATGGAATTGGCGGACCGCCTCCAGGAGCATTACGATGCGGACATCGTCATGGCGGAGTACAACGACCGCCTCATTGAGCTTCATAAGAAGCTGAAGGAAGACGGCAACATTACGTTCATTACCACAGTCGATAAGAACGGTCGTCGTGCGTATCGCAGAAGCTTAGTCATGTTGATGCAGGCTGCAGTGGAAGAGATGTATCCACAGGAGAATGCCAACGTCAAAGTCATGCATTCCTTAGGCGACGGTTATTACTGCAAGTGGGAAGACGAGCGTCCGGTGACGGAAGCCTTCGTTACAGCCCTGAAGCAGAAGATGAACGAGATGGTTGCGGCAGACCTTCCGATTATGAAGGATGTGATGAAGACCCGCAATGCCAAGAAGATGTTTGCAGAGCGTGGAATGAACGACAAGGTGCGCCTGCTTCGTTATCGTTCCAGCTCCAATATCAATATCTATGATTTGCACGGTTCCAAGGATTACTTCTATGGGTATATGGTTGCTTCGACCAAGTATCTGAAGTACTTCGATGTGGTTCCCTTTGATGAGGGATTTATGCTTCTTTTCCCGGATAAGAAAGACGGCAAGACGATGGCACCTTTTGATCCGGCCACGAAGCTGTTTTCCGTTATGCAAGAGTCTATCCACTGGGGGAAGATGATGGA
>JAGDAL010000224.1 GCA_017959525.1 Lachnospiraceae bacterium
AGTACTAGTGGAACAGATACCCAGACGAAGGTTTATACGGTTGCAACCGCAAGACGGGCAACCAATCGCCTGGTGGCTTCGATTCAAAGAACATTAGCTTTGTCTGTTGTTCATGCAGAAGAGGCAAACAATGATCCGAACGCGGGTAATGGAGGTGAAGGACAGAATCCACCAGCAACGCAGGATCCAACTGATCCGCCTACTACACCGGCAGATCCGGGAACTCCAACACCAACTCCAACTCCTACGCAGGAGACGGCTACATTAGTAGTTCCTCAGAATGTTACGTTGTATGCCCATGATGGCGTGAATACGATTACGGCAGATATTTCTTTTGAGCATGTTAACGGAGTGACTGTAAACCCTGATAATAGTGCCGTTAGCGCATCTGTTAATGGTAATAAGGTTACGATTACAGGTGCTGCAAATACTGCAAGTGATACAACTGCAACCTTGACCTATACCGCAACATGCGCAGACGGAACGACAACCTTCGAGGCACATACTACTGTGAAGTTGGTAGGCGCCAACACTCCGATTAAGAGTGCGGATGGTAAGGACTTATTTGTAGATAAGGAAGGTAAGACACCTGCAACCCTTGCAAACTACAAGGCAGATGGAACATTCTTTGTTGCCGGAGGTAAGCCGGAATATAAATATACCGGATGGCAGACCATTGACGGTAAGACTTATTTCTACACAAAAGACGGTGTGGCTGTTACCGGTGATCAGGTTATTCAGGGTGTTCAGTATTCCTTCAACGGACTTGGCGTATTGGTACCGAAGGAAGGTATCGATGTATCCAAGTGGCAGGGCAACATTGATTGGGCTACCGCAAGCAGCTATATCAATTTCGCAGTTATCCGTTGTGGATATCGTGGTGAGTCCTCCAGAGGATTGGCAATTGATCCGATGTTCTCCCGCAATGTTCAGGGAGCGAAGGCGAATGGCGTTAAGATTGGTTTGTATTTCTATTCAACCGCCATGTCTGAGGCAGAGGCAGTCGAGGAAGCATCCTTAGCTGTCCAGTGTGCACAGCAGGCCGGTGGATTATCTCTTCCAATCTATATCGATATGGAAGCAGGATGCCAGGGAAGCTTATCCAACGATCAGCGTACCGCAATCTGTAATGCGTTCTGTGCGACTGTTCGTAACAGTGGATATTCCGCAGGTGTATATGCCAACAAGAACTGGCTGACCAACAAGATCAACACCGGAGCAATTTCCGGAGCTGAGATTTGGGTTGCTCAGTACAATACCACTTGTACCTACGGTGGTTCCAAGAAGATGTGGCAGTACACATCCAAGGGTACTGTTCCTGGAATCAGCTGTAACGTTGATATGAATCGCCGCTACTAATTTTTGTTTTACCCATCCTCCCATAATGCCGATATATATTATGGGAGGAGATTATGGGCCAGTAATGGTTTCGACAGGGATCGTGAAGCTGGTGAAGCGAGTCGCATGGTAATGCGTTAAATGGCCAAATTAAATTTAAACGCTGAAGATAATTTAGCAATCGCTGCCTAATGGCAGCAGTCCGACCTAGTGCACCTACACATTAGGACCCGGGCTTCGAACATGTAGGAAACGACACACGGTAAGCTTTGCCCGTGTGGGCGTATCATGAAGCTACGGAAACCGTAAGGGTGTTTGTTCCCGTGCGGCAGACGGAATGTCAAAGAACAAACTACGCTCGTAGAAGAACAGGGGATTGATTTTTGGACACGGGTTCGACTCCCGTCTGGTCCACTACATTTTTTATAGACCGATAAGTTCGACCGGAATCGCAGTAGTAGTAAGTATCACGATTTGGTGGGAAAGATCTTTTGAGGTTTAGTTTATGTCCAGATATTCAGAACTCATGGTAGTTGAAAAACGCCGTTATAAGAGTCTTTTGTTTGATTTGGATCAGCAAAATGATGTGGACGACTGTTATGTTCGTTATCATATTCCAACAGAAGAGAAGCTGGTGGTGTATGTGGACAATGGTCGTTTATCCACCATGTCTTTGGATGGCAATGGCACCATCATTACGGATGAAGCCATTTATTTCCATCCATCTCATCGCGAATGGGGGAGCGATAATCGCATCCCATTATCGGATTTATGTCACTATGTTATTTTCCAGGAAAGCGCATCCGATACGGTTCATCTGATTTCCGAAGAACGGGACCAGAGTATTTTTGGCCGCACCGTTAATTCCAAGAATACCACCGGTAGCGAGTTGGTAAGCATGCTGTCTGCCATTCAGAGACGCATTCGAAGCAGCAACTCCAAGGAACAGGTGGTATATGAGAAAACTTTGGCGCACTTGCTTGGTATCATTAAGAAAAATTTCCGTGAGAACGGAATCTTACCGGAGCGTTCGTTGAAGCTTCTGGAGATTCTTTTTGCGGAAAAGAATTTCGTTGCGGAAGTGGCTTATGTTCTGGCAGAGAATGAGTACCGCCATATGGATGAAGGCCGGTATTACCGCTTCGTGGAAAGCCTGCGCTACAATCCATCCGTAACGGAAGGGTTGATTGCACAATTGCAGAAGCCGGATGAGCTGTTTTTGGTTCGCTTCCTGCAGGATATTTCCAATCCGAA
>JAGDAL010000225.1 GCA_017959525.1 Lachnospiraceae bacterium
ATTTCGTTGCAGCGCTTCGGGCGATAAAAGAAGTGTAACGTGACGATCACACCATTTTCTATGCAGACCAGTGTTACAACGTATCCAATTCGGATGCCCACAGGCTTACTACCGGACCGGAAATCTGGGAGGATACGGACGGCCAGGTGGATATTGTGGTGATTTCCGTGGGCACCGGTGGAACCATTACCGGTGTGGGAAGGTATCTTAAGGAGAAGAATCCAAACATCAAGATTATCGCCGTAGAGCCGGGACCCAATTCCCGCCCCACCAAAGAGAATCCACATCCGGAGGAAATCATGGGCATCCATGCATTTACCGTTGTGGAACCGCAATATGTTCCGGAGACCTTGGACCAGAGCATCATCGATGAAATCGCCGAAGTGGAGACACAGGAAGCATACTTGGCAGCCAGAGCTTTTGCCAGAGAGGAGGGCCTTTTGGTGGGTGCCTCTTCCGGAGCAGCACTTTATTATGCCAAGAAGCTGGCCAAACAGCCGGAGAATCAAGGAAAAAACATTGTTGTAATTGCAACTGATACGGGACTACGGTATTTGACCACTAACCTGTATCAGAAGGAAGCATAACCATAGACGTTGGGAGGAATTCGCATGGTTAGAATTGATCACCTCCACAAAAGCTTTGGAAGTAATCAGGTGTTGAAAGACATCAATCTGAAGATAGAAAAGGGCGACATTGTTGCAGTGCTTGGCCCCAGTGGAACAGGAAAAACAACATTACTCCGCAGCATCAATTTCTTGAATGACGCGGATGAAGGTGACATTACGGTGGATGGATTGACCGTCAATGTGAAGCACCATAGCAAGAAGGAAGTGTTGGAGCTTCGAAGAAAGACCGCCATGGTATTTCAGCACTTCAATTTATTTCATAACAAAACCGTACTAGAGAACGTGATGGAAGGACTCATCGTTGCCCAGAAGGTGCCCAAGGAAGAAGCCAAGCTTCGTGCCTTGGAAGAAATCGAGAAGGTGGGGCTTTCCGATAAGTTGGATGCTTATCCTGCGTCTCTTTCCGGTGGACAGCAGCAGCGTGTGGGAATCGCAAGAGCCTTGGCCTTAAGTCCCAAGGTGATTCTCTTTGATGAACCCACATCCGCACTAGATCCGGAGAAGGTAGGAGAGGTCCTGGCCGTCATCAAGAAGGTAGCAGAGGAAGGCATCACTATGATCATCGTCACCCACGAGATGTCCTTCGCAGAGAGCGTTGCAAACCGCATCATCTTCATGGACGAGGGCCGTATCATCGAGGATGCCGCACCAAAGGAGTTCTTCTCCCATCCGAAGGAAGAGCGTACCAAACAATTTTTGCAGAAATACATGGAAAGCTTTGTTTACACCATCTAGCAAGGAGATAGGAAAAAATGGCAGTAAATTTGAAACTGGCCGAAGTGCCACCAAGAGAGAAACGATTGAAATCGGTGCTGTCCTTCCATGGGAGCGCCAGTGAACTAAAACAAAAATCCGAGGATGGGACCTTAAGCGCAAAGGACCGTTCGTTTAGCCAGTGCGGAAGCTGTTCTTCCTGTAGTGCATTTACCCTAAATGCCATCATTATGGATTCCGCTGTCGTGGTACATGCGCCCATTGGCTGCTCCGGCGATTTTGCCAACCACAACCATGGACGTCATCAGGGCAATCGTCATCGTGGATTGCCCTCCGATAACATCAAGGCTATCTGCTCTAATATACAGGAGAAGGATACCATCTACGGAGCATCGGAGAAGTTACGACAGGCCATAAGAGAAGCCAATGAGCGGTTTCATCCGAAGGCGATTTTTGTGAATACCTCCTGTGCCTCCGGAATCATCGGAGAGAACATTGACAGCGTTGCAGAGGAAATGGAAGAAGAATTGGGGGTGAAAATCGTTCCGATCTATTGCGAGGGGTTTCGTTCCAAAATTTGGAGTACTGGATTTGATGCAACAGCACATGGCATTGTAAGCAAATTGGTAAAGCCGGCTACAAAGAAGGAAGATCGCATTGTGAACGTCTTTAACTTCCAGGGTACCCATTCCTTTACCGGAATCCTGAATAAAATCGGCTTAGAGCCGCGTTATTTATTCCCATTTGCTTCCGTGGATGATTTGGAGCATATGTCCGAGGCGGTAGCATCCACCCATATTTGTGAGACCTTGGGAACCTATGTATCCGCAGCCTTGGAAAAAGAGTTTGGCGTGCCGGAAGTAAAGGCTCCGGTCCCATACGGAATTTCCTGGACGGATGAATGGTTGCGGGAGTTGGGACGCATTACCGACCGAAGCGAGCTGGTGGAGCAGGTTATTGCAGAAGAGCATGCCAGAATCCAGCCGAAGTTGGATGACCTTCGTCAGAAGCTAGGAGGCAAGCGCGTTTACATCTTAGCCGGCGATTCCTTCGTGCACAGTATTGTAAGCTCCTGTCGCAGCCTTGGCATGGAAGTCATCGGTGCCACCGCATATCATCATGACCAGGTGTATGACAGCGATTACGGCCAGATTAACAGTCTTGCCAATATGATTTCTTTTACGGGAGACGTTGACAACTACACGGTATGTAACATTCAGCCGTATGAGTTTACCAGTATTTTGAAAGACCTAAAGCCGGATCTATTGGTGGTCCGTCACAACCATGTGGCAACCGTAGGAAGCAAGCTTGGCATTCCGTCTTTCATGGTCAGTGATGCCAACCTCGGTATTGCTTATGACGGTGTCATCGATTTGGGATATAAGCTCTATGAAACCATCCGTACCAAGCGCATGATTGAGACCATTGCAAAGCATTCCAAGCTTCCGTATACCCAGTGGTGGAGTGAGCAGGATCCGTTTTATTTTGAACAGGGAGGCAAGTAGGATATGAGCAAGATTATTGAACAACCAAGATATGCGTGTGCATTAGCCACACAGCAGAGCGTGCTGGCTATCCCGAGAGCGATTCCGATTCTTCATTCCGGACCGGGATGCAGTAACAAGATTGGAGCCATTCGTACCTATGCAGGCTGGCAGGGAGAAGGCTACGCCGGTGGCGGTCATATCCCATGTACCAATTCCACGGAGAGTGACATTGTCTTCGGCGGTATTAAGAAGTTACGCAA
>JAGDAL010000226.1 GCA_017959525.1 Lachnospiraceae bacterium
GAAGCGAGCGATGTTTTTCCAACACCACCTTTTCCAGCAACAGCCAATACGATTGGTTTCTTTTCCATTATTTAATTTTCTCCCCACTATTCATACTCTCGTGGTTAATATGACACTCTTATGTCAAAACCACTTAATACACTTTATCACACAAGTGTTGCGAAAAAAAAGAGCCCGAGAGATTTTTGGGTGCTATACCCAAAAAAGCCCTCGAGCGTTTCTACATATTGCACAAGAGTCACAAGAAATTACGCAACATGTTGTGTATTATCTTACAATTCAGCAGTTCCTTTGTGCTCTTTGATCTGTGTCAGAATCATCTTCTCATTGAAAGTTAAGAAAATGCAGGCACCAATGAAACAGGTGATAAATGCAATCAGCGCGGTGGTGCGATAACTTGCCTTACTGCCGCTAACGGTAACAGAGGTAAATACCACCATAGCGATGGCCTGTCCCATCTTAAAAGCAAAGGTTCTTGCTGCAAAAAACATGCCACTGCGGTCTTCGCCGGTCTCTAAGCGGGTTAACTCTGCTACATCCGCAACACATGCCTGCGGAAGGATGCCAAGGATGGCCATCGGAATGGCTGCAGTCACTGCAATGATAAAGCCCCAATGTAAGCCCTTGCCACAGAAGGTGGTAATAAGGAACACACCACAGTAAGAGAAGAATCCAACCACAATCAGATACTTCTTACCAATGCGCTTGGCAATCATATTCACCGGCAGATACAAACAAACACTGATGAAAGTCATGGTTGCAGTCAATAAAAAGGTATAGGTATCTTCGATTTCCATCAGCTGGGTCTCATAGAAAGCCAGACCGGTCTGGAACAAGGTCAATGCGAAGAAGTAAATCACATCGCTGTATACGAAGCGACGGAACTGTCCGTTAGAGAAGGTCTTCCACAGGGAAGAAAACGGTGCGGTCTCACTTGGCTTGCTATCGATGTAATCCCGCTCCTTGATATAGAAGGCCGGAATCAACATAGCAATACATGCGATGGCAGACATAATGGCAACGGCCAGACGAATACCTGTTGCATTTCCAACAGATGCTGCCAGGGCTCCTGCTAAGTTTGGAAGCAGGAAGGAGACGCTCTGTCCTACGATGAAGGTAAAGGAAATGAAGGTTGATACATTGATTCGATGCTGCTGGGTATCTCCCAATTCCGCAATCAGCGCATTATACGGTGTGCAGAACATGGTCATGAACAGATAAAATACCATCAACAACACAAACAAGGAAAAGTCATTCCATGCAATGCTTGCGGTCTGTGGAATCACGAAAAGACCGATGGTACAAAGCGCAAACGGTACTGCCATGGCTCTCATGAACGGAATACGACGTCCGCCCTTGTAATCGCTACGGTCCGACCATGCGGCAATGAGAGGATCTGTAATGGCATCGAAGATACGACCAACGGCCAATACCAGACCGAACAAGGTTAACTTAAAGAAAATGGGATTCTGGGTGATACCGGATGCGAACAATCCGGTGTTAGGATTTTGGGCACTTGGCGTTCCGGTATAGTAATACACCATCCAGTTAGATACCACGCCGGATAGTAAGCTCCATCCGAACTGTCCCAAAGCAAAAATCCAGAGTAATTTGTTAGTGATTGGTTTTAATTGTTTCATATAATCCCCCTAAACGTAAAAAGTAGCCTGATTCCTTGGAACCAAGCTACTTTATTATAGCACTTTTTCTAGACATGCGTCCATTTTATTCTCCGTTTCCACGAAAGTGTCCAGTACAGGACGGATGCGGCATACCATCTCTGCTATGTCAGTTTCCTCAATCACCAATGGCGGTAATAAACGAAGTACATTTCCACCGGCGGATAATACCACCAAACCATGCTCCAAACACTTGGAAACAATCTCTCCCACCGGAACTTTGGGATCAATGAGAAGTCCCTGCATGAGTCCCATACCGCGATACCCTAAGATAAAATCATAATCCTTGGTGAGCTCTTCCAGGGCCTCTTCCAACCGCGGAGCAACGGATTGTACATGCGGGATGATTTGTTGGTTTTCCATCAAATCAATC
>JAGDAL010000227.1 GCA_017959525.1 Lachnospiraceae bacterium
ACGGAATTTACCCACTCCGGAACCTTCGCGGTGTACCAGCCGCTCTCTTCGTTGTAGCTTAACTCTTTGCCCGGCCAGCTCTCATATACATTGGTTCCGTCCGGTGCACTCCAAGCCCAAAGGCAAGGATTCTCCCAGCTTGCATCCACTCTTGCGTGCACTGCAAACTTCGCAACATACTCCGGAAGATCTCCGGTTGTTTTTGCATCATAAGATACTTCATTTGTTTCGGCATCGGCTATCGTAATCCAGCTTTCCTTGCCTTCTTCCAGTACGATTTCTTCTGTCTGTACGCCACCTTCATTGGCGTTAATAATCACATGATTTGCGTATTCCGGAACATAGATGTAATACCAACCGGAATTATTCGCATCCACATCCAGCTCCTCGCCCGGCCAGGCTTCGAAGGCATTTGTTCCGTCTTCATTCCATGCCCATGCACAAGGATTCTCCCAGTCACTTGGTGTCTGCACATGAATTGCTACCATTTCATCACTTTCAGCTGCTTGTGCTGTCTGCGGGAATCCCATGCAAGCGCATGCGACCGACAAAGATAAGACAGCAATCTTCTTCCACACATTCTTCATCTAAAAAACCTCCAATACAATATCTAGTTTTCAAATATCAGCTGATAAGCTCATTGTATTTTTGCCCCAGAAGAGTGTCAACGGCCAGTTGAGTAACCGTTTTCCCGCACTTTTTACTATGTATTTTCCTTTTTGCATTCTATATATTGTGCATGTTGCACAGTTTTTGATGAATTCTAAGAAAAAAATATTTTCGAACAGACGCTTTGCAGGGAAACTTTCCCTGCTTTTTGTTTCGCAGGCTGTCAGGGCGGCCGCGGGTGACAGGGTGCGGTCGTCCGGTGGACGACCCTTGCGCAGCAAGGAGCACCGACCGAGCCGGCAGGCGAGACCTTGAACCTCAGGTTCAAGACGCGCCTGCCTAAAAGAAAAAAGGTACAACCCAAAAGGGTTGTACCTTTTTCTTTTATGCGGGTGACAGGACTTGAACCTGCACGGTCGCCCACCAGAACCTAAATCTGGCGCGTCTGCCAATTCCGCCACACCCGCAAATGCTGTCGGCTCATCGTTTCAGCACGTTTGATTCTATCTGATTTTACGATGAAGCGCAACAGTTTTTTATTGCTTTCCCTTCTGTGCCTCGAAGAAATTATCAATATTCTCCATGAGCACATCCGGCGGCATGGTCTTCAACAAATACTTCTCCGGCTTCAGCCCCACCACACTCATGACACTTTCCTTGTCATTCTTGGCTGTTAAAAACATCACCGGCGTGTCAGCAGTAGACGGTTCGCTTCGAATCATCTCCAACACCTGGGGTCCGGAAGCAACCGGCATCTCATAATCCAACAGGATTAAATCCACTTGGTTCTTCGCCAGAAGAGATAGGGCATTCATGCCGGAATTTGCCATATACACACGATACTTATCGGATAACCACAACCGAAGGGTGCGAAGCATGGTCGGATCATCATCTACCACCAGAATATGCTTCTTGGCGCGCTCATGATCAACGTCCGCAGCTACCTCGCCAATACGGTCCACCAGTTCCCGTACATTCAGCGGTCTGGTAAAACATCCATGCAGGCTGTGCTCCGGAATGGTCTTCTCCGCCAATGCCAGTTCCTCCACGTTACCAATAAGGAAAAAGAACACGCCATCTTGTTCCAGAGCCAAATCCTTCAGGTATACCAGAAAATCCTGTGAAAAATCCTCTACACCATCTAAGTACACCAGTACAATATCCCCCAGGCTCTCCATCTGTGAAATCACATTCACCTTCGGTTCCGTCACCAGAACCTCAAAGTCTTCACCACGAAGGCTTTTTACCATGGCATTCACCATAAAACCCTGCGCCTGGCTGATCAGTAA
>JAGDAL010000228.1 GCA_017959525.1 Lachnospiraceae bacterium
CCATGTCCCAGCTTGGCGGAACCGCCGTAATGGGCATCCTGCAGATGGACCCGCACTCCCTTGATTGCCACGATGCGTACCGCATCATTGGCTGCAAAAATGGCATTGCATGTAGCGTTGGATTTCGGTGCACGAGCCACATAGGTTGCTGCCTGGGAGAGAATAATCTGGCTCTCCGGCATTCCGACCCGCTCCACTTCCGTTGCTGCAGAAGCTGCTACAACCATCGCCATTGGATCAGCATTGCCTACATCCTCCGATGCGCAAATCATAATACGTCTGGCAATGAACTTCACATCTTCGCCGGCGCTAAGCATTCTGGCCAGATAATAAACCGCTGCGTCCGGATCGCTGCCACGCATACTCTTGATAAAAGCGGAAATGGTATCGTAATGATTATCGCCGCCCTTGTCGTACTTGATGACACGCTTCTGGATGCACTCGCTGGCCACCTCTAGCGTAATGTGAATCACGCCGTCTTCGGAAGGCTCTGTCGTCAAAACAGCAAGCTCAATCGCATTCAAGGCACTTCTGGCATCACCACCCGATAAATCACTTAAGAACTCCAGTGCATCCTCTTCCAAGGTTGCATGATAAGCGCCCATGCCCTTCTCCACATCGTTGACCGCACGCAACAGCAGGGTCTTGATGTTGTCCTGCGATAGCGGCTTCAACTCGAAGACGATGGATCTGGAAATCAAAGCGCCGTTTACTTCGAAGTACGGGTTCTCTGTAGTTGCTCCAATGAGAATAATGGTTCCATCCTCTACAAACGGAAGCAAGTAATCCTGCTGCCCTTTGTTGAAGCGATGAATCTCATCGATGAAAAGAATGGTTCTGCGGCCATACATGGCCATAGTGGTTTTGGCTTCCTCCACCACTGCTTCCATATCTTTCTTGCCGGCAACCGTAGCGTTGATCTGCTTGAATTCACTCTTGGTGGAATTCGCAATGACCTTGGCCATGGTGGTCTTGCCGGTACCCGGCGGTCCGTAGAAAATAACGGAGCCAAGCTTGTCTGCCTTGATGGCACGATACAGCATCTTGTCCTTACCGATGATATGCTCCTGGCCCACAACCTCTTCCAAGGTGGTTGGGCGCATACGGGAAGCCAGCGGGGACTCCGATTTGCTGTTTTTCTCTCTCATAAAATCAAATAAATCCATGAAGGTTCCTCATCCTGCAATTATTTTTCTTAAAAATGAATTTTTAAGATGTGAATCTTGCATTTTGAGACAATTCTGTGTCGAATTCATGTCAAAAATGAATTTTCTCATGCAGAATTATTCATTCCATCCGTTCTACTATATAGAAAAGAAGGGGTATTTGCAAGCATTCCTTTTGTTTTACTGCCGATTCCATTCGAAATGTTGGTAATCCAACGGATTCGACCAGTCGCCGCCCCAGGTAAATCCCGCCTCGGTAAAGAGACGATAGGCCAAATCCTCATGGGTAATGGCATGTTCTTTTTGTTCCCGGTCTTCCATCATGTCCTGCTCATGGGCATCCAAGGTCTCCAGCTTCGGGCTACCGTCTGGGTTGCACCAGACATACGGATTGTCATGGGGATTGATATCGATGGCATACCCGTCTGCATGATTGGACATCTCGTTGGTTCCGGCAATCGTGCGATAGCAAAAGGCCGATGAATTGTTGGCCTGTATGGACTTGCGGTCCGTGGTATTTCCGTCCGTATCCCAGAAAGTATCAATTAAGACCATATCCGCGATGGGGTACCTTGCCTCATACAGCTGTTCAAAAATATCCAGGGTCACATCCGCGATTTCGGCATTCACAATCATCTCGCCGCAGCGGCTCTTGCCTTCGTAATCCACATAGAGCATCTTCAGATAACGAAGCTTCGATAACTCCATGCTCCCGTCCTCCGGGAAGGATTTCCCAAGAATCCGCTGGTAGATATCTCCGTCCTTTGAAATTTCTTCCATGGTAAAATAGGACGCCAACTGTTGCATATCCAACAGCGACTCATCCACTTCATCTCCTACGTTGTACCAGTCATTGCCTACCATTTTTCCGTTGTCCTCATGCTCTTCTACGATTGGAATCATGGGTGTCGTTCCTGCATCCGGTGTCTGTTCTTCTCCGGTTGCCGTCGTACAGCCCACCCCAAGGGTCAGTGCTGCAAGAATCGCTGCTCCTGACACTGCGGCTTTCTTCCGATTGTTTTGGCTTCTCATTGAAAAATCACCTCGAGGGATGGATTCTCCTCCATGGCCGCTTTGCACATGCGACGCAGCGATGCCATGTATTTACCCATGGTAACTTCCGCCTCGGTGGTATTGGAAAACGTCAGCTTCCAGTCCTTGGATTCCGTTAATACGTCATGCAAGGCGTCTAAGTTCTTGCCGTAATGACTTGGCAACGGCACCACTTCACCTAAACGCTCATGGAATTCGTCTGCATTGAATACGCTGGTTAAATCCACCTGATATTCTTTCATTATTGATCCTCCTTGGTACTGTATAACTGTTCAAGTGTATTGTAATGGTCCGGGGTGTAATAAATATTGCCGGTGTCGGAATACACCAGTCGCTCTGCCCCGCGGTCGTCTGCACCCATGGTGTTGATGTCACACTCATGGTAGCCTTCCTGTACCGGAAGCTTGCCTTCGTAGTTACCGAAGCGATCTCCGCCGATACACATGCCGGGCGCATATGGTTCCAGAGAACCACCTTCCCAACCAAGCTGGGATGCCTCTGTCTTGGTCATAAAATTCACCGGCAATTCGCCGTAGGTGTGCAGATACAGTGCCACATCTTCTTTGGTGGTGTACATGCCGTCATAGGCAATCTCTGCAGCAATATCCGTCTCGGTTCCGAAGTCTTCTTCCTTTGGGTCCGATGTTTCTGCTTCCGGTTCCTCTTCGACTACCGGCTCTTCGACCACGTCTTCTACCACAGCCTCCGGTTCCGGCGCCGGAAGTGCTTCCTTTTTGCCGCATCCATCGAAAGCCAACAGTAAGGTCGCCAGTATAATCAACATCCAATGTAAGTGCTTTTTCATTTTCATTTTTTACTCTCCCTTTTCCCCGAAAAATCATCTGTGTCTAGTATACCGCAGGGACCATGGAGTTTCCAAGAAAAAAGACTCTGTCGACCAATCGTCAACAGAGTCTTGTAGGTTTATCCCCAAACTTCTTCTGCAATTTCTTTGACCAGTGCCAGCTTCGCCCACTGTTCTTCTTCCGTCAGTTTGTTTCCGATTTCGCAGGAAGCAAATCCACACTGTGGACTTAAGCACAGGCGCTCCAGAGGAATATACTTGGCTGCCGCATGGATACGCTTGATGATAGTTTCCTTATCTTCCAACTTCGGAGACTTGGTGGTAATCAGTCCGAGGACCACGGTCTTATCTTCCGATACTTTTGCTAAAGGCTCAAAGCCACCGCTTCTTGCATCGTCATACTCTAAGAACAATGCATCCACGTTCTCTTTTGCAAAGACGTAATCCGCAACGGAATCATAGGCACCACTGCAGAAGAACGTAGAATGGTAATTGCCTCTGCAAATATGAGAGGTGATCACCATATCCTTCGGTTTATCCTGAAGTGCTAAGTTATTGACTTCCAACAACTGCTTCTTCACATCCTCTAGGTCAATACCCAAGGACTTGTAACGCTGCTTGGCAGCATCGCCTACGATGGCACCCCAGGTACAATCGTCAAACTGTAAGTTGCGGCATCCTGCCTCATAGAACTGACGAATCACATCCCGATATGCAGCTGCAATATCTTCAATCAACTCCTCGTTGGTCTCATAGAACTTCCGGGTGGATTCATAATTGGCCGGAACAATCATCTGCTGGAAGGTCTGAGCCGGCGCCGGAATGGTGTACTTGGCTACCGTCTGCTCATCCTCAAACTGCTTTAAGAACTTATAGTACTCCACAAACGGATGTGGCTTGGCTTTGATTTTGCCTACCAGATAGGTATCATCCAACAATGCCAACTCGCCGTCGAACTGTACACCGCCGCCGTTATTGGCATGGGCAACACCCTCTAGGCCCCACATAAAATCCAGATGCCAGAAGGAACGACGGAACTCACCGTCCGTAATAATATGGAAGCCCAATTCCTTTTGCTTGGCTACTACCTTGGTGATTTCCTCTTCTACCACCTTGTTGTATTCACTTTCTGTAATGGCACCGCCCGCCAGTTTTTCTTTTGCGTCCTTTAATGCCTGTGGTCTTAGGAAGCTTCCGACAAAATCGTATCTTCCCGGTATTCTTACCTCACTCATTGTTTTCTCCTCCAATCCCTAATTTTTAAGAAAAGTATATTCCTAGCGTTTTAGTAGGTAAAATACGAATATCCGGTGATTAGTCATAGATTTTATCTATGGATGCGAATATAATATAGATAATTCGTATAGGAGCAGATGGGAGGACGTCCATGACATTAAAGCAGTTAAAATACGTAGTTACCGTTGCGGAAACCGGCAGTATTACGGAAGCAGCGAAGCAGCTTTTTATCTCACAGCCAAGCTTAACGGCTGCCATCAAGGAGTTGGAGCAGGAGTTTGGGATTACGATTTTTCACCGTTCCAACAAAGGCATCGAGCAAACACCGGAAGGGGATGAATTCCTCGGTTATGCCAGACAGCTGTTGGAGCAGGCCAATCTTATGGACGCCCGCTACACCGGCAAGGTTCATGGCAAACAGCGCTTCTGCGTATCTGCACAGCACTACTCCTTCGCTGTGGAAGCCTTCGTGGAATTGTTAAAAGCAGATGGGGGAGACAAATATGAATTTCATATGCGGGAAACCCAGACCTATGACATTATCGACGATGTAGCCCATCGCCGCAGTGAGATTGGCGTTTTGTATCTAAACACCTTTAATGAGCCGGTGATTCGCAAGACCCTGCGAGATCACGGGCTAAGCTTTACCTCGCTCTATCGGGCCGCACCGCATGTCTTCCTTGGCAAAAACAGCCCTTTAGCGAAGAAAAAAGAAATTGCCCTGTCGGATTTAGCGCCATATCCGCGCCTCTCCTATGAACAGGGCAATCACAATTCCTTTTATTTTTCCGAAGAAATCCTAAGCACCATGGATTCCGACAAAGAGATTATTGTCCGTGACCGTGCCACGCTCTTTAACCTCCTCGTTGGTCTAAATGGTTATACCATCTGTAGCGGTGTCATCAGCGAAGAACTAAACGGACCACACATCATCGCAAAGCCACTGGCCGTGGATGATTATATGGAAATCGGCTACATCCTTCCATCCGACACGCCACAGTCTGCACTCACGCAAAAATACATCCGCTTCCTAAAACAGGCTTTGGAATAGTCTGTTACGGAAGGAACTTGCCTGCTGCCAGGTACAGCTCGTACCAGTCATGGTGAGACAATTCTACCTTGGATGCCATGCAAGCATCCTTGATGTGTTCCGGATTCATGGTTCCGATAATCGCCTGCATCTTGGCCGGATGACGAAGAATCCAGGCAATGGCAATGGCGGTCTTAGATACCTGCTCCCGCTCTGCAATCTTTGCAAGGGCTGCATTCAATTCCGGGAAGTCCGGATTGTCGATGAAGGTTCCGCCGAACATACCAAACTGCAACGGGCTCCAAGCCTGGATGGTAATGTCATTGAGACGACAATAATCCAATGCGTTTCCGTCCCGATTCACGGAATAATCCGTGGTTTTATTATTCATATACAATGCCTGGTCAATCAACTGGGACTGCTCTAAGGACAGCTGTAACTGGTTGATGACCAATGGCTGCTTCACATATTTTTTCAACAGCTCCAACTGCATTGGAACTACGTTACTTACACAGAAGTGACGCACCTTGCCGCTCTTTTCCAACGCATCGAATGCCTCTGCCACTTCTTCCGGATCAAACAGCACGTCCGGTCTGTGCAGCAACAGCGTATCCAAATATTCCACCTGCAATCTGCGCAAGCTGTCATCTACGCTGGATAAAATATTTTCCTTGGTCCAATCGAACTCATTCCGGTCGAAGCACAATCCACACTTACTCTGAATATAGATGTCTTCTCTTTTTATACCGGTTAACGGGAAACTCTCGCCGAACTTGGTCTCTGCTGCTCCGTTCTCGCCGTAACAGGTGGCATGATCATAAAAATTCACGCCGCAATCATACGCAGTACGAATCACCTTTGCTGCGTCTTCCTTGGAAAGGCTTGGCATACGCATGCAGCCTTGAATAATCACCGATGCATTCTGTGGACCATTCACGATATTGATCTGTTTCATTCCCCTGGGTACCTCCTTTTTCGAAACGCACGTCTACTCTGCATTCTTACGTGCTTGGCACAATTATATTGTGCTCAATATATCATGTCAATAGATGCCGCTTTCGAACATTCGTTCTTGACGAACATACATTCCCGTTCTATAATAATCCTACGTTAAGGAGGTGTGTGCAATGGGTGTTTATGTTCACTCCCAGAAGACGTTAGATGTCATCTGCCAGCACAAGAAGGACGGGAACATCATCCCGCTCAAGATACGCTTGCAGGATGAAGACGGGGAATACCAGGCTTTTTCCATTAAGTCCTATCGCTGTACCAATCTCAACAAGGCTGTGGATCCCATGCATAATCCCACCTAGTTTTTTGAATGCAAGATCATTGCCTTCGGGCAGGAACGCCTGATTGGAATCTCTTTTAGTTTTCACGACGGATTGTGGAAGATCATCGGGCATCCCTTGTACTGACTACGCCGTCTCTGTCGCTGCGAAGCATGCAACCAGGCGGCCATCCCCGACGTCCTGCAGGCGTGGCTGCTCGCTGCGGCAACGCTCGGTTGCATACGGGCAGCGCGGATGGAAGTGACATCCGGACGGCACATGGAAGGGGCTTGGAATATCTCCTTCGATGACATTTTCTTCCAGATTTAGAATCTGATCCTTCTCAATATGTGGAATGGCACGCAGCAACGCCTTGGTGTATGGGTGTTTCGGCTCGAAATACACCGCATCACTTTCTCCGACTTCCACCATCTGTCCTAAATACATGACGACAATCTGGTCGGAAATATGATGAAACATGTTTAGATCATGTGCTACGAATAGATACGTTAATCCATACTTCTCCTGCAGTTCTTCCAAGAGGCGTACCACCTGCGCCTGAATGGACACATCCAAAGCGGACAGCGGTTCATCGCACAACACGAATTCCGGATTGACTGATAAAGCTCTGGCGATTCCCACACGCTGACGCTGACCGCCGGAGAACTCATGCGGATACTTATACATATCCTCTTTGCTAAGGCCCACCGCCTCTAACAACTCTGCCACCCGGGCATCGATTTGCTCCTCGGTGGCATCCTCAAATACGCGAATGGGTTCTGCAATGATGTCGCGAACCATAAGATTCGGATCCAAGGAAGAATACGGATCCTGGAAAATCACCTGCATCTTCTTATGGAACTCGGTTAACTCCTTGCCCTTGAGCTTCGTAATATCCGTTCCGTTGTAACGAATCTCTCCCTCGGTTGGCTCGTACATGCGAATCATGGTACGTCCCAAGGTAGACTTTCCGCAACCGGATTCTCCTACCAGACCAAAGGTCTCCCCCTGGCGAATGGTAAGCGTTACCCCATCCACGGCTTTTGTCACATGTTTGGAGCGTCCCAGGAAATCATTTGTTTCAAAATATTTACTTAGGTCTTTTACTTCAATTAAATTATCCACGTCATGCTCCCTTTTCTACCAACTCATCCACGGAAGACAGCTTCTTATTCCCATGAGGTGCACTCTTCGGTATCGCCTGCAACAATGCCTTCGTGTACGCATGCTTCGGATGATACAGAATCTCATCCTTCGTACCCACTTCCACAATATGGCCGTTGTACATGACCGCAATCCGATCCGCGATACTTGCAACCACACCCAAATCGTGCGTAATGAGAATGATATTCATCTGCTCCTCTTCGTGCAGCTGCTTTAACAAGCGAAGAATCTGTGCCTGAATCGTAACATCCAGCGCAGTGGTCG
>JAGDAL010000229.1 GCA_017959525.1 Lachnospiraceae bacterium
TAATCCTCCGGATCGAAGGATACAATCTTCTCCCTGGTCATCAAGTAACGAATCGGAATACTCTGGTTAATCAGTCTTGCGGTCGTAAAGCTATCGAACTCTGTTGTAATAACAACACAATCGATGGCCTCTGCCGTCTTTAAGATTTCAGGGTCCACACTGGTGGCACCGGTAATAATCATACAGCTTGGAATGCGCTCTAATACGATACGCTGACGCTCAATGACATTACCAACGATAACCAGATCGTCACCTTCCACCTCATCGCGGATATCATCACGGTTAGAGGTTGTAACAACAACCTTACCGTTCATGAAGTATGCATGCTCATTACCGCAATGCATCTTACCATTCAAAATCTCAATCATGTTCTTGTACTGGGTACGAGCCTCAGACAAGACGCGGTTGTCATAGACATCCATGTAAGCATAAGCGATATCACCGTTAACGATAACGCCGTTTAACTTGCCATTCGGTGCAACCACCGGAAGGGTAACTACATTCTCGGACTTCATCATCTCCCAAGCCTTCTTCAGGGAGATATGGCCATCGACGCCAGGGGTATGGCGATAATCAATGTCCTTAATCTGCGCACCTACATCGGATACGGTCTGTGGTGGCTTCACGCCAAAACGCTTCAAGACATAACGTGTCTCTTCGTTAATATTCCCAGCCTTCTTAGGAATATACTCATCTTCTTCTGTGATGTTCTTCAGATTTGCATAGGCAATGGCCGCACAAATAGAATCTGTATCCGGATTCTTATGACCAATGACCCATACTGTGTTTTTCTTATTACTACTCATATGATTCTCCTAAAAGCTAAAATAAGGACCGACCCCTCTTAAGGCTCGATCCTTATACCTATGCGATTACAGAATCCCCATAACCGTAAGCGCTGTCACCACATCTACTGCCAATGAAATCAACAGTAATGTAAGCGCTACCCCAAATCGTATTTTCATGGAACGATATTTCTGTTCCATCTCTACTCGATACGCCACGTCCTCGGCGGTCATCTTCTCCTCTTGTTCCTTGAACAAATCCTGTACATTGCGGTAAACCTTCACGTTCTCGGAATGGATGCGTGCACCGATTTCGTTCTTCAAGGTCTCCAGGCTGTCATTAATCTTGTCCACGGATTCCTGGATGCTGGCGGACTGCTTCTTCGCCTCCTCCTGGCTGGTGTTCACCTGCTTGGCAACATTGTCATTGAAGTCATCCATATTGCCTCGCAAGGATTTCAGCATTCGATCTACCTGGGTTTCCACACTGGTAACAAGCCCGTCTGCTTCTTCCTGCTTCTTGGTAAGCTCATCCTGTAGCTTCTGATTCTGTTCTTCCTTCTCAGCTACTAAGCCTTCCAATTCACGCACACGATTCTGCTTGGCATTAATCAGTCCCTGTAACTGCTTCGCCTTATCACGAAATGCATCAATCTGAACTAACAGATTATCTTCTAACGGTTCTACATTCGTCAGTGTTTCGTTCGTTGCTGTATTATTCACGGAAGATCCTTCCTGATCCACAGACTCGTCTCTTACGAGGTCCCATGCATCTCTCTTATCGTCGTTACTCATGTGTATGATTACTCCCCATCAAGTAGTTATCAAAATACATCCGCTATCATGATAGCATTTTGGCTTTTCTTTGTAAACGATGAATCCAAACAAAAATACCGCCCTCCCTAGGGAGGACGGCATTTTATTCATAATTCTTGTAGGAAGAATTAATCTGCTTTGTAGAGATCAACGAGCTTGGTTAAGTACTCGTAACGCTCCTTGTACTGCTGCTCGGACTCTGCGAACAACTTAGCAGCCTTGTTCGGATTGAACTTAGCAAGTGCTGCGTAACGGCTCTCACCTTTCAAGAATTCCTGGAAGTCTCCGGTAGGAGCCTTGGAATCAAGGATGAATGCGTCCTTGCCTTCCTTAGCAAGCTCTGGGTTGAATCTGAAGTCGAACCAGTA
>JAGDAL010000230.1 GCA_017959525.1 Lachnospiraceae bacterium
CCTTGGTACTTCCGGCAGGAGCAGAGCATCAGACCGGAAAAAATGCAGACATTACCATGGATACAACAAATTCCCTTTTCAAGGATCATCCAACTGCAACCATCAAGCATGAGGGCAACCATATCACATTTACGGATGTGGAAGGATTCTCTCTTTCTATGAAGTTAGAGGCTGATTATGAAGGCACCGTCCATTGTGAAGTCACCGACATTGGACCGATGGACCTCCAGGTAGGTGCCAACATGGGCCAGCAGATTACCGTACGTATTCCGTCCATCTCTTCCGAGTATCTGTACTTAGATGAAGTAGATGTCAGCAAGGTAGGCGGACCGGAGCGTGCCATGACTCGTTTGGATGAAGCCCTTGCAACCGTAAATGATATTCGTGCAAACCTGGGTGCATACACCAACCGTTTGGAGTACACCGTATCCAGTTTGAACGCAACCCATGAGAATATGAACTCCGCAATCTCCCGTATCGCCGATGTCGATATGGCAACCGAGATGGTAGAGTATACCAAGGACAACGTATTGCAGCAGGCCGGTACCTCTGCATTATCCCAGGCCAACGAATTACCACAGATGGCATTGCAGTTGTTACAGTAGAAGGGAAGGTAACCCATGAATAAAGAGCAGGTACAAGCCTTTACCAAGCGGATTTCCGGTGGAAATCGAAGCGAGATTATCGTCGTCTTGTTTGATATATTTATGGTATACGAGCAGGACGCTCGCAATGCTTTGTTGGAAATCCAACAGGCTAGAGCAGAGCAGAACTATGAGAAAAAAGTGAACGCAACCAAGGCGTATCGAGAGGGCATTCGCCACGCGTCTATGGTGTTGCGCCACTTAGAAGACGATCTGAATTTTGATCAGGAAATATCCAACCAACTATTTCGATTATATACGTACTGTGAGCGCACGTTAGCACGCGCCACGTACAAGGAAGACCCGGAACTGTTTGACCGGGTGGAGAAGGTGATGGGGGAACTTCGCGAAGCATTTGTTGCCGTAGCCGCCGAGGATACTTCGGCGCCTCTGATGGCCAACACGCAGAAATACGTGGCCGGCTATACATACGGCAGAACAGATGTTAAGGAAATGGCTGTAAACTTCGACATTTCACGAGGTTTTCTAGCATAATAGGCGACACCGCCTATAACGGGTGAATGCACTGGTGGCAACGGATGGTAACCAGTGTATTTTTTTTGCTTATTTTGGGGTAAAATAAGAGCTATAACGAGAACAAAAAGGAGGGCTTTTACATGCATAACATGAACATATCCGACCACATTCTGTACGTGGGCGCGGACGATACAACACTGGATTTGTTTGAGAGCCAGTATCCGGTACCGGAGGGCGTATCCTATAACTCTTACGTCATCCTCGATGAGAAAATCGCAGTAATGGATACGGTGGATGCCAGAGGTAGTGAGACCTGGCGGGATTCTCTGGCCAAGGTCTTAGGAGGCAGAACACCGGATTACTTAATCGTACAGCATTTGGAACCGGATCATTCTGCCAATATTGCATACTTAGCAGAGCGTTATCCGGCCATGCAGCTGGTGGGAACCGCCAAGACCAAGCAGATGATTCCGCAGTTTTTCGACGAAGATCTCTCGGTCAGATTCCAGGTGGTAGGCGAGGGCGATACCTTATCCTTGGGTAGCCACACCCTGCAGTTTGTTATGGCTCCGATGATTCATTGGCCGGAAGTCATGATGAGTTATGAGCAGAGCGAGAAGGTATTTTTCTCCGCAGATGCCTTCGGAACCTTCGGTGCGATTTGCAACGATATTCCGTGGGAGCAGGAAGCCAGCCATTACTACCTGAATATTGTAGGGAAGTACGGCAGCAGCGTGCAGGCCCTTCTGAAGAAGGCTGCAGGACTGGATATTGCTACCATTGCCCCGCTGCACGGACCGGTATTACGAGAGAACCTTGGTTTCTATCTGGATAAATACAACATTTGGAGTAGCTATACCGTAGAGAAGGAAGGCGTATTGATCTGCTTCGCATCCATTCACGGCAACACCAAACGTGCGGTGTGCCACTTCGCAGATGAGCTGCAGGCGCAGGGCATCAAGGTCAAGACCGTGGACTTAACCCGCGAGGATGTATCCGAAGCTGTGGAGAAGTGCTTCCAGTATGGCAAGATCATTCTGGCAGCCTGCACCTATGACGGTGTTCTGTTCCCGCCGATGGAAGATTTGCTCTATCACTTGGAGATTAAGAACTTCCAGAACCGCCGGAGTGGGCTGGTAGAGAACGGTTCCTGGGCTCCGGTAGCGGCCAAGAAGATGAAGGACCGTTTGGAAGCCATGAAGGATATCGAGATCTGTGAGCAGATTGTAACCATTAAGACCACCCGCAAAGACGCAGATCAGGCGGCTTGGGATGCACTTCGGCAACAGATTCTTGCTTAAGTGGATTAGCATTTTAGAAAAAGTTTATAATTACAGGAAGTCGGTGCATGCCTACACGGTGTGCACCGATTTTTTATACGGGTGCAAAAAAACAGGGGCTTGCAAGAGGCTTGTGACGTGGGTATAGTGTGTGCTTGTCACAAGGAGGCACGAAAACATGATGGAACACATCGTAGCATTTCTCGTGCTGACAGTTGCCGTGGGATTCGATTGGAAACACTATCGGATACCCAACACCTTAGTACTGATCGGATTTGGCGCAGGCCTGATTCTATCGGTCATCCGGGAAGGCTCCATGGGACTACTCCATGGCCTGCTGCGGGCAGCAATCCCTGTTTTTGCATTATATCTTCTTTTCTTTGTGCGCACCTTAGGCGCCGGGGATATCAAACTTTTCGCTGTAACGGCAACCATGTGCAGCACAACCGAAGAGGTATGGAAAATCATACTTCTGTCTTTTGTAATCGGCGCAGTCATTGGCTTGATTCGCCTGTTACTCAACGGACAATTATTCGTCCGAATTTCCAATTTTGTAACCTATTTTTTGCAATGCGTGCAGAGCCAAAGCGTGGAGCCCTACCAAACGATTGCTCCCAAAGAAGCATATTTGCATTTTAGCGTATGCATTCTACTGGCCTATGCCGCGGTAACCTTATGGGAGGTAAGAGTGTGAAGCTTTTAATCTGTGATGATGATGTGGCTTATGTGGAAGCGTTGGTGAAGCATTTGCTGAATGAGAATTCCAAGTTGTACGAGATTCGGGCGTATACGACCATCAGCGGTCTGATGCACGATCGCGGAGAATACGATGTGGGAATCCTGGGTGAGCAGTATCTGAAACTGTATGTGGGCGAGGAGTTGGAGAATGTGTACATCCATCACCCGCTGTTGTTGAAAGCGCAGGTGGACGGGGATGTGGATGGCGTGGAATCCATCTCCAAGTATCAGAGCATGCGCGGATTCAAATCCCAGTTGGCCAAAACCTGTGGCAATGGCATGCAGGGTGTGGTGCGGGAGCAAAAGAGCGGCAAAGGCAGAGTGCTATGCGTTTTCTCTCCCATGCATCACGAACTGCAGTTACCCTTTGCGCTGTGTCTAAGCGACTGGTGCGGACAGCGGGAGCCGGTACTGTTTATCAATATGGAACCCATCAGCGTGCAGCCTACCTTCATCAATATGGAAGGCCGCAGGGATTTGTTGGATCTTCTGTATGTGGCAGCCAATCGCCGAGGCATTCCGGTGGAACTGGATGATTACATCTGTGAGAGTGAAGGCATTCGCTTCATTCCGCCAATGAATTCTCCTACGGAGGTGGCCTACATTACCGGCGAGCAGTGGATGAGCTGCGGACGCAAGATTCGAGAGACGTTCCATGGAACCATCATCCTGCTCTTAGATCATATGATGCAAGGCTTCGAGCAGATTGTAGCCAACTGCGACGGACTGATACTTCTGACGAAGCCGGGGGATTACTACCACAGAAGCATGGAGGTCTTCCGTCAGCGATTCTTAGAGGAGCGCAACTTCAACTGTTGGATTCAGCAGGTTCCACTGCCCATGTCCGCAGGCGTTGCCATGGAAGATACCTATGATTTGGGCCAGATGCTGCGCAGCAAAATGGCCCGGGAGATTAGAAAGGAACTGGAACATGTCGCATACCTCGCATGACGGCTGTGAGTGGATTCGGCAGCAGGTGCTCTCCCGCATGGATTTAAGTCGGGAAGTGGAGGATGAAGAAATCGCCACCCTGATCCAGGAGGAAATCATCGCCTACTGCAAGGATCATCCCATGTCCATTGCCGAACGCATGGATATGGAGCGGGACGTCTTTAATTCCCTTCGGAAGTTAGACGTCTTACAGGACTTGTTGGAAGAAGAGGATATTACGGAAATCATGATCAATGGTCCGGACGATATTTTTGTGGAGCGCTTCGGAGAACTGCAACGGGTAGACAAACATTTTTCCTCCGAAGAGAAGCTGGCAGATGTAATTCAGCAGATTGTCAGCGCCACCAACCGAACCGTCAATACGTCGAGCCCCATCGTGGATACAAGGCTATCAGACGGTTCCCGTGTGAACATCGTCCTCTCCCCGATTGCCATTGATCACAGCATTCTGTCCATACGTAAATTCCCCAAGCATCCCATCAACATGGACAGACTCTTAGCGCTTGGAAGTCTCAGCCCGGAAGTGGCAGACTTCCTTCGCATCTTAGTGCGTGCTCGCTACAACATCTTCCTCTCCGGAGGAACCGGTAGCGGCAAGACCACATTCTTAAACGCCCTGACGGAATTTATACCGCCGTCGGAACGCGTCATTACCATCGAAGATTCCGCAGAATTACAGCTCATCGGAATAGACAACCTGGTGCGCATGGAAGCCCGCAATGCCAATCTGGAAGGCAAGCTGGAGGTGCCCATCCGGGACCTGGTCAAGACCAGTCTGCGCCTTCGTCCGGATCGCATCATCATTGGTGAGTGCCGAGGGGCGGAAACTTTGGATATGCTGCAGGCCAATAATACAGGCCACAGCGGAACTTTTTCCACGGGACACGCCAACTCCTGTGTGGATATGTTAAGCCGCATGGAGACCATGGTGTTGATGGCTATGAATCTGCCACTCGTTGCAGTGCGCCAGATGATTGCCTCCGGCATCGACATTATCATCCAGCTGGGACGACTGCCGGACCGCAGTAGAAAAATGCTGGAAATCGCAGAGGTGGAAGGCATCGTGGACGGCGAGATTCGATTACACACCCTATATGAATATACGCGGGAAGGAGGCAAGAGCCTATGGGTAAAAAGAGGAGACCTCATGCATCGGGAAAAACTACTGCAAGTCTATGGCGAAGAAGCACCCTGCTAGAGGTAGGACAAAATGTTGGAATTACAACATTGATTGCCTGGCTTTTTTACTCTTCCCCGGTGGCGGCATTGCTCTTCCCGTTGGTGGGATGGGCCAATGGAAAACGTCGAAAAGAGGCGGAAGAGAAGGCACGGACCGCGCGGTTCTACGAGGAGTATCGGGAACTGTTGTCGGCGGTATCGGCCGCGTTGGAAAACGGGCTGTCAGTAGAGAACGGATTTCGAGAAGCAGAGAAGACCCTGGAGATGTTATACGGCAAAGAGGCCATGCTTGGCGGGGCACTGCACACCCTAAATCACAAGGTGGCGGTGCGGGTGCCGGTGGAGCAGGCCTTCCTGGAATTCGCGGAAGCCTACCCTTACGAAGAGGTACAGGACTTCGCCAAGATTTTCCAATTTGGCAAGCGCATGGGCGGCAACTACTTATCCAACCTGCGGCGTTCCATCAGCAAGATGGAAGAGAGTATCGAAGTGCGACAGGAAATCGCCACAGGCTTGGCAGAGAAGCGATTGGAACTTCGGGTCATGACGGTGATGCCCCTGGGAATCCTAGGCTACATTCGGCTTAGCTCCCCGGGGTTTATGAATCCTTTGTATCACAACGTCCTAGGCTATGGCGTCATGAGCGCCTGCCTGGCGGTATATGCCCTGTGCATCTACTTCGGAAAACGGATTGTGGAGATTGAGATATAGCAATGAAAAATAAAAAACTGGCAAAACGATTGATTCTGCTCATTGAGGTGATCGGGCTTTTGATGTGGGGCATGGAGGCGTTACAGCATTCGCTCCTCTATGACAACACCATCCCCCGAGGCACACCGGAAGAGGGCGTCACCGAGAAGGAATTCACCGTCACCCATGGCAATGAAACCGATACGGTCACGGTGCGAATCCACCCGCAGGCGCGCCCGAAGAAGGAACAAAAGAAGCTTCTCGCCCGGGCCAAGGAGGAACTCCTAAGCTCCTACCTGGGAGAGAATGCCTCGCCTAAGCAGATCGATCATGACTTATATTTGAGCACAACTTACGCCGATGGCGCGGTGGAGGCCACTTGGAATCTGACGCCGGGCCAATACGTGGATACATCCGGAGCCTTGCGCCCGGAGAGTATTCAGGAACCGGTGGAGGTTGTGGCGGAGGTGGAGCTTCGGTGTGAAGATGCATTGGAGACGCTCACCTTACCGCTAACGATTTATCCGCTCTCCTTGGATACGCCGGAAGGATTCGGCTATGCCCTGGAGGAACAACTACGGCAGGCAGATGAAGGCCATCCGACAGAGGGAATCATACACCTGCCGGAGCAAGTAGCCGGGGTAGATCTCACCTGGCGGGAGCGGATGGAAGGCACCGGCATGCAGCTGTGTCTACTGGGAATCGCAGCTGCAGTTGGCCTGCGGGCCGCGGAAGGAGCCGAAGAGCGGGAACGCAAGAAGAAACTGACGAAGGCCCTGCAACGGGATTATCCGAATATTGTGAACTGGCTCTCCCTCTATGTGGGCGCCGGAATCTCCATGAAGCAGGCCTTTGCCATGATTGGAAAAGAGGCAACAAGCGAGCATCCGGGATATGAAGCCATTTTACGGTGTTATCGCTCCATGGCAGACGGCAAGAGTGAGATGGCGGCCTATGAAGATCTAAGCACTTATGCGCCGGAGAAAAACTATCGCAAGCTCTCCCTTTTGATTACCCATCATCTGAGGAAGGGCAGTGAGGACTTGATGTTTCAGTTGGAAAAGGAAGCCAGAGCGGCTTTCGAACAGCGGAAGATTCTGGCCAAGGTGGCAGGAGAGGAAGCTTCCACGAAGCTGCTGTTGCCCATGATGGGTTTGTTGGGAATCGTCCTGGTGGTGCTGATTGTACCGGCCCTCTGGGGGATCAATATATAATCCGGAACTTCCGGAAATCTAAGTAGAAAGAGGTAAGAAAATGAACAAAAACATGCAACCGAAATGGATGGATCTGTGGAAGGAAGAAGACGGCGCCGGGGTGGTCGAGGTCATCTTGGTGCTCGTCATTGTAGTAGGGCTCACCCTTATCTTTAAGAAGCAGATTACCGACTTGGTCAACAAGATCTTCGAGTCCATCAACAAGCAGGCAGAGCAGGTGTACTCATGAAGAGAAAGCTCCACGGGAACGTCACTGTCTACATGGGTGTTACCACGGGAATAATTCTCTCCCTGGTCTTTTCCCTTGTGGAAGTGGTGCACTTAAAGAGTCTGGGGCAGGAAAAAGAAATCCTGTCCCAGCTGGGAGCCGAGAGTGTGTTGGCAGATTATAACCGCCCCTTGTGGACGGATTATGGAATCCTGGCCATGGACGCCGGATACGGAGACAGCAAGTTTCAGAAGGCGGCGGTGGAGAATCGCGCCTTATCCTATGTGGAGGATAACAGTCACAACAGTCTCTTGTCCCTAAGCGCTACCGGCGTTGACTTGAAAGCTTATACTCTGTTATCCGACCACGACGGACGCGCTTTTTTAAAAGAGGCAGCCATGGCAGAACTCTATGGAATTCCAACAGAATTGTTGCAGCAGGAGACGGGCATGTGTGAGCAGATGGAAAGCGATGCGGCAAATGACGTATCCATGGAAGACCTACTAAACAATGCCCAAAGTTCCTTGGATGAAGCCCAATCCATTCGGGAGGAGACAAGCGAATCCGCAAGTGCGGGACAAACCGGAGCAACGGTGTCCGAGCCGGTGGAGAACCCGATTCTGAAAGTAAAAGAGTGGAAGGCCAACGGCGTCTTAGCCCAGGTACTGCCATCGGATGTCAGCATCTCCGGCGGAACCTTATCTGATCAGCGTCCCAGCAAGCGTATCTTGCAGGTGGGCACATCGGATGTTCCGACCATTCGTGCCATGGACCGGGTGCTCTATGGCTTGTATCTGCGAGATCATCTACAGAACTATACTCACCCCAAGCATCACGACGGACTGGCGTACGAGTGGGAGTATATCTTAAACGGCAAGTCCTCCGATGAAGAAAACTTGCGCCTGACGGTGGAGAAGTTGCTGGGCTTGCGGGAAGTGCAGAATTTTATTGCCATCCAACGCATTCAACAGTGCCAGCTGGCGGCGGAAGCAACAGCAACGGCTCTGGTAGGATTCACCGGCAATCCGGCGATTATCAAGGGTGTCAAGCAAGGCATCCTAGCAGCCTGGGCCTACATGGAGAGCGTCTTGGATGTGCGCACCCTCTTATCCGGAGGCAAGGTTGCCTTTGTAAAAACCGGAGATGACTGGACCAGCGACATCGCAAACTTAGGTGCCTGCTTCGATGTGAATACCAAAGCGAAGCAATCGGAAGGTGGAATTTCCTATGAAGCCTATCTGGTGGCCTTCACCTATTTGGAATCGGAGGCCCGCATCGGACAGCGCTGTCTGGATGTGGTAGAAGCAGCCATCTGTGCCAATCCCGGGTATGAGCATTGTCGGGTGGACAATCTGATGGTGAAGGGACAATTCGTCTTTTCTTATGAAGGAACGCCAACCTTTGCATCACTGGTGCCGGCATTGCGCGGACGGGTTGGACGGTATTCTTTTATGCGGGATTGGGAGATCTCATATTATACGTAGAAAGTGATCGGAGATATAGGAAAGTATCCCGGGCTATGTTTCAATCGGCGGGTAAAAAAGTTTTTCGTCAAAGTTCTCTTCTAGGCATGCTGGGGGTGCTTGCCTATATCTCCGAGGAGGCATATGAAACAAATCAACAAACAACAGGCATCGTATACCATCGAAGCAGCCGTGGTGATGCCGATTTTTGCAACGTTCATGGTAGCGCTGCTTTTGTTCTTCCGGATTTTTACCGTGGCTTGGACGGTGGAAGTGGCCTTGCATGAGGTAGCGGAAGAAGCCGCATACGCCGGGGCAGATGCAGATCCCTTGGCTCTTGGCGCATTGGTCAGTGCCAAGGTGGCTGCCCATCCCGGGGCCACGGGCTTTATTGACCATGGCATTTTGGGTCTGCATTACGGGGCATCCGCAGTAACGGATACGGATGTAGACCTGTCGGTGCGGTATCGCATCACAGTTCCCGTTGGCATCTTAGGACCCATTCGTTTTACGGTGAACCAGCGGGCCAAGCACCGGCGCTGGGTGGGCTACGACCCCTGGGAAGGGCGCGTGGACACCGGAGAGTATGTTTATATTGCGAAGTACGGGGAGGATTACCACAGTCATGTGGACTGCCCCTACTTAAACCCTTCCATCCGGTCGGTTTCCGCCGCCCGGGTGGGAGCGGAACGCAACAATGACGGTAAGCGATATCGGGCGTGCGGGACCTGTCATCCCAAGAAGTCAGGTGTTGTTTATGTAACAAATTACGGAGAAAGTTATCACAGTAGTCGGACCTGTAGCGCCCTAAAGCGCACCATCCAGCGGGTATCCATCCGTGAGGTGGGGCTGCGGCGTGCCTGTCCGAAGTGTTATTCATAGGAGGAGCAATGGAAGTACTTAGTTTATGTAGTATCATGGGGCTTTGTGCCTGGGAGGATTTGCGAACCAAAGAGATTCGTGTGTGGGTTGTGGGACTCTTGGCGGTGCTTGGCGTCTGTTTCCACATCGGGTTGGGTCGGTTGGAAATCCCACAGATGTTGGGCGGCTGCGCGGTAGGCGTCGTGCTCTACGGGGTGAGTCTGCTATCGAAGGAAGCCATCGGCAAGGGCGACGCCCTTTGTTTTATGGCCACGGGAATCTATCTGGGATTCTGGGGGAATTTGTTCCTACTCTGGTCGTCCTTCGTTGTGGCCGGAATCGTGGGCATACTCTACGGGAAAATTCGAGGCGTGGACAAAGAGGTCAGCTTGCCCTTTTTACCATATGTCTTTGTCTGCCTGGTGCTGCAGCTTATAGTGGGAGGCGGACTATGAGAGTCAAAGCGGTCTACACCGTGGAGGCAGCGATTGTGATGCTGGCAGACACGGTGGAAGCCGCAGTCCGCTCCATTCAGGAACCGACACAGGACAAAATTTCACAGATGATCCGCAAACTGGTCCGCGGCAAGATGGAAGACGGGCAGCTGGTGCTGAACGAGGAAAGCCTGCGGAAGATGCTGCAGGCGCGAAAGGAACAGCTTGCCATTGAGAGCGCTGTTTCCTACCTCGACCGCATCCGTGAAGCCGCGCAGCTCGGTGAAACGGAACGGCTGAAGGAACTGATCGACGCCACGGAAACCCTCGGCAAGAGCACGTGGGATCTGGTGTACGCGCAGCTTGCCGCCATGAAGGCGGAAGGCCTGATCAGCGACGAGCAGTACGACAAAATCCTGGAAACCATTGAGAGGCTCAGGGAACTCTCCAAGATAACGGACGA
>JAGDAL010000231.1 GCA_017959525.1 Lachnospiraceae bacterium
GATACGATAGAATCCAAAGGATGATACCCGCACCATGCGAAACAGCATGAATAATCCTACTGCGGTTAAAGCGATACCTGCATATCTTTTTGTCATATTATTTATCTCCTCTCACTTGTAGTCGTAACTAAAAAGAGTTTTCCCTCAAATACCAATTATAGAAGAAAGCATTTCATAAGAGAAGTATTTTCTATGGAAGCTGTAGATGAAAAAACACGACCGGATTTCCGGCCGTGTCGTATTTTACAGATTAATAATTCCCAGTGACTTCAGCAGCAAGAACAACAGAAGTACCGGTGCGACATAACGAATCATAACCTGGTACAATCTGCGGCGACCGAACTTCTCGCCGGTCTTGGTTGCCTCGTCGACAACAACCTGGGGTCCAACTGCCCATCCTATTAAGAAGCATGTTCCGATTGCAACTACCGGCATCAGGATATTGTTAGAAACATAGTCCATGATGTCGAGGATCTGTCCTACTACATGATTCGGCAAGGTCACCTCAAAGTAGAACTGGTTATATCCCAGACAAACAACAACCGCAATGACCATTGCAATGGCTCCTTCGATTACGGTTGCACGACGACGGGAAATCTTGAAGTAGTCCATGAAGGAAGATACCACCGCTTCCAAAATGGAAATGGAGCTTGTCAGCGCAGCAAATAACACCATGACGAAGAACGCAACACCAATGATGCGTCCAACCAATCCCATCTCTGCAAATACCTTTGGCAACGCAATGAACATGAGGCCAGGGCCACTGGTCATACCTTCCGGTCCCATGAATACAACGACTGCCGGAATAATCATTACACCAGCAAGGAATGCGACCATGGTATCGAAAAGCTCAATCTGGTTCACGGAGCGCATCAGATTATCCTCATCACGAAGATAGGAACCGTATGCAACCATAATACCCATAGCAACACTGATACTATAGAACAACTGGCCCATAGCATCCATTACAACGATTAGGATATCTCCGGCACTCATGCCCTTCACACTCGGGATTAAGAATACCTTCAAACCGTCCAAACCGGTAACATCACCCTTATGAATGGTCAATGCAAACACTGCAATTCCAAGAATCAATAAGAACAGAATCGGCATCAGAATCTTGGAGATGCGCTCAATTCCTTTATCTACACCACGATATACAACAAAAATCGTTGCTGCTGTAAACAAAATTGCCATCACGATTGGCTCATACTGGCTGGTAATGAATCCGGTGAAGAATCCATCTTCTGCAGCCGCTGTGCCATTTCCTGCGAGGAATACAGCCGCGTACTTCAATACCCAGCCACCGATTGCACAATAGTACGGCATAATCATAAATGGAACCAAACACGCAAAGAGTCCAATCCAACGGAACTTCGGATGCACCTTGGCATATGCAGTCAACGGACTCTGCTTGGTCTTTCGACCGATAGCAACATCCGTTACCAGCATGGTAAAACCGAAGGTCAATGCCAACACCAGATAAATAACTAAGAATAAACCGCCGCCATCCTTAGCAGCAAGATACGGGAATCTCCAAATATTCCCAAGGCCAACAGCGCTACCTGCGGCCGCTAAAACGAATCCTACGGATCCGGAAAAAGAGTTTCTTTTCTTTTCCATAACAACTGCTCCCTTAAAGAA
>JAGDAL010000232.1 GCA_017959525.1 Lachnospiraceae bacterium
ATCTTGCTTGCATATGAGGAGACACCGGGATGCTCCAAGGTTATTAACGAATGGCTGGATCAGGGACATACGGTAAACATTATTACCGGTCGTCCATCCAGCGCATATGAGGCATCCCGCCAGTGGTTGGATGAGCACGGATTAGAGCGTGCGAAGTTATACTTTTTGAACAAGTATGGTAGAGATGCGTTTTACGGAAGTGGGAACCACAATCTGGAATTGGAAGATTTCTATCGGATGGAGTTTGATTATGCGGTGGAGGATTCACCGTTGGCACTGCCATATTTGGAGCACTTCCCGGAGACCAAGGTGCTGGTATTTGACAGACCTTGGAATCAGGAATGCCGGTTCCCAAATGAGAATTATGTACGAAGTGCGGATTGGGCGTTTATTCGTGAGCAGGTGAAACTATGATACATTTAGAGAAGATTACTCGTAATAATTGGCGTAAAGCAACTTTTGTTACTACGGATCCAGATCGGAAATGTCCGCTTGATGAAAAATGGGTAATGAGTGCAGCCTTTTCAATTGTACAGTCGGTCTACGAAGAGGAATGGGAAAGTCGACTCATCATGGATGATGACCAGATTGTTGGTTTTGTTTTTTATGGATGGTGGGCTGAAAAGAAGGCTCCTCTTTTTTGCCGTTATATGATTGATATAGGACAACAAGGAAAAGGCTATGGGAAGAAGGCTCTTCCGATAATTATTGATACTATGATGGAGCAGTATCATACCAATAGAATCTATCTTACATTGGAAAAAGAGAACGAAAGAGCAGTGCATATCTATACACAATTTGGCTTTGTTGCTACTGGAGAGATGGATGCGACAGAAGAAGTGTATGTGTATGAAAAGCGGTGAGATAGGATGACTTAAGGGGGACGGAGTTATGTATCAGGTGGAAACCGTTGGAAAAGAACAATATGTACTGGGGGAAGGTCCTTACTATGACCCGCGGTACGGGCGCCTGTCCTGGGTAGATATCGAAGGGAAGAAAGTCTGGTATATCCGAGATGGTAGGAAGGTGGCAATCGATGTGCAACAGCGTGTCGGTGCAGCAATTCCACTGGCAGGGGACGATGGTTTTGCGCTTGCCATGGAGGATGGTATGTATACCTACCGAAACGGACAGATTGCGCAGGTCGTTGATTTGAAAAACGTATATAAGGAGTATTGGCGCTCCAATGATGCCAAGGCAGATGCTCTTGGGCGCATTTGGTTCGGGGCTTCCGTGATGGATGACCATGATCCGGAGGGAAACCTGTATCTGTATGCCAATGGCAACGTAGCGTGCAAAGTTGCGGGAACGAAGATATCCAATGGCATGGCCTGGAGTTCGGATAAGAAGCACTTTTACTTCTCGGATTCAGCGGAACATGCGGTGTATGTTTTTGATTATGACGAGAAAACTGCAGCGATTTCCAATCGTAGGGTGCTGTTTGAAATAACCGATGGTGTTCCGGATGGAATGACCATTGATGCGGAAGACAATCTCTGGGTGGCAATCTGGGGTGGGAGTCGCGTGGAGAAGCGAAGTGGCGCTACCGGTGAACTGCTGGATGAGGTACATTTGCCGGCGAAGCAGGTTTCTTCCTGTTGCTTTGGTGATGAGGACTTGCGGACACTCTATATTACATCTGCGCAGGTTGGATTGGATGGAGAATTCGATGGTTGCCTGTTTCGTTGCAGAACGAATGTGCAGGGCGTAGCACCGGACTACTGTGTTTTTTCATAACTCAGGGGGGATAGATGAAATCAGCAAAGGATGCAACGGAAAAGAAAATAGGAAAACTATACGACATACATTGCCCGTCTTGTGGAGCTCCTGCATATTATGACATTCGGACACGTATGTATAATTGCAGTTACTGCGGCAACCGTGTTGGCATCGATCGGGCGAAGAGCGAGCATAAGGGCTTCCGTGAAATCAGCAAGAAAAAAATGCGGGAGTCCATCAAGAAGTTCACCCTTCAAAAGGCATCCTGCACCGGCTGTGGCGCGCAGGTGGTATTTGAGACCGGTGAAGCAGTGGCCAATTGCGCCTTCTGCGGCAGGTCTCTTGTGCGAAAAGCATTTGTGAATCCGGACATCATTCCGGAGTTAATCGTACCGTTTGCTATCACACCGACGGAAGCACAGGATATCCTGGCCGATTGGTGCAATAAGAACAAGTGGAAAAAAGAGGCTCGTGCCATCCGTGAAAAAATCCAGGATCTAAAGGGATTCTATCTCCCTTACGAATTGGTGCGAGGCCCTGTAAGTTGTAGCGTGTTCCGTATTGAGGGCGGTAGCGTGTACGACTGCGGCGGTTTCATCGATGAAGTATTTGTAAACTGCTCGAAAAAGTTGGATAACCAACTTTTGGATGCCATGGAACCATATGATCTTGATGAATTGCAGGAGTTTGATTTTTCCTATATTGCAGGTCATCAGGTAAAGACCGGTGACATCTCCGAGGATGAATTGATCCGACGTATTGATGTGGAAGTAGGGGAAGATTATAAGCCGGTTATCCAAAAGACACTGGAAACCAAGGCAGTTGGAGTGAATGTTTCCTGTAAAAACGTGCTACGAATGCCGGTACTTTTACCGGTATATTATCTGGCCTTTGATGGCTATATGGCGGCGGTAAATGGACAGACCGGCAGAGTCAGTGTTCGCGCCTGCAAGGAGTCGAAGTATCTAATCCTTCCTTGGTGGATAAAGGCCATTCTTGCAACCATCGCCGGAACTGCTGGAGTAGCACTTGGCATGTTTCTATTTGGCGCAGAGCGGGATCTTATTCTTGGCGCATCCGGGTGTCTTGCTCTGGTTCTGGTATTCGTGTTCTTCGCAGCATACAGCCAGCAAAGGGAAGAGACCTATGGATTAGAAACCTATCGCAAGGTGTTTCATTCCAAAACAGATTTGAAAAAGCCTGTCACCAAGCCGGTATTTTTCATGAACATCGCCGGGAAAATACAGGAAGTGGAGATCCGCTTTACATCCGTACTTCGGGTAATTCGTGCATTGGCTATCACCTTTGGTGTAGTATTTCTTCCGGTGATTCTTGCCCTTATCATCAATGGATTTAATTTTTCCATTCTGAATCTGGGAGGATCCGCGGTGTGGTTCTGCATTGCGGTGCCACTTGCGCCGGTATTCCTAATTAAGTATGGCCGGATGGATATCTATGATAATCCATGGATCTATATAATCGGTGAGAATGGGCAGAAGAAGCGCTACAAGCCGAAACGGGACAGCGTGGATGTACGTACGACGATAGATTTTATCAAGGAGTGGTTCAAGCCACCACTGTTGTGGCTGACGTTATTCCTGATATTTCTATTCTGCTCCATGGTGTATTTAACGGCCTTCGGCTGGGTAGAATAGTGAGGTAAAAATGAGACTAGAGACAGAACGATTGTATTTCCGACATTGGACATTCGAGGATAAGGACGCGCTGTTTGCGATGGCCAAGGATCCGGACATCGGCTACCGATGCGGCTGGCCTGCACATAAGAGC
>JAGDAL010000233.1 GCA_017959525.1 Lachnospiraceae bacterium
GTCGTCTCTCCTCCACTATCGATGGAAATTAGCCCTGGGAAATAGCTCCTGTTGGGCAAACACCAGCGCAAGTACCGCACTCAACGCATGCATTAGCGTCGATTTCGTACTGGCTGTCTCCCTGAGAAATAGCACCTACTGGGCACTCAGGCTCACATGTTCCACAGCTTACACATGAATCAGAAATTACATATGCCATAATAACGCCTCCTATAAAATAGAAATCAAACAATTTCCTTCTTGATATCTTGATAATACGTGACAACCACGGGCTTTACAAGTACTTTATACGACACATGAGTTGTTAGTGTGGACTTACATTTTGGATGTGGTCGCAAGATGGTGTAGGGCAGATAAATACAGGATACTAGACAGGGTAGATTGTATAAAATTAATTTTGTTGTAAAAGGGTGGGTTTCGTATTATAATGAGGGCACAAATGTAAGGAAAGGGAGGTAGAAGAATGGCACAGGTAACAAAAGATACCATGATCGGTGAGTTACTGCAGATCGATCAGGACATCGCTCCTATCTTATTTGGTATTGGAATGCATTGTCTTGGATGCCCGGCTTCTCAGATGGAGACCATCGAGGAGGCTGCATCGGTTCACGGAATTATGCCGGAGGACCTCGTTGACGAGATTAATAACTTCTTAGCAAGTAAGGCGTAATAGATTAGATTGCAGTAAGAAGCCCCGCTCAATTGAGCGGGGCTTTTTCATGCTTAAGATTAAACGCGAGCCAAATCCTGAAGCGCTGTATCTGACGAAATTAAAGTCATATGTTCTGACATATAGCTATCTAAGCCGAGGGTTAAGGTCTCCATGGTACCGTACTCGGTTAAGATGTTGCAGACTTTGTTGAATTCCTCAGCGGAGTGATCACCGATGGAAACCATCAGGTAATAGGTATCGCCCTCGCGGTAGAGGGAATTCTTGCCGTGATAGAAGTTGTCTAAAACGGCGGACAGGTTGAAGATGTCATCCAACGAGTCAAAGGCAAAGAGCCTGGTGATGTCTCGAGGAATGGACACATCCTCTTTGATATTCAAAATATCATTCGCGGAAGACTTCGCAGTCGGAAGGGAAGAGGAGAACGGAATCTCTTCGTAGAGGCCGTCGTCTTCGAAATCCTCGAAATCTTCATCGCCTTCATCAGAGAAATCGGCAAACCGTGTGTCTAATTCCTCCGGATAAGCAACCTTGGTAATAACCAAAATAATGGACTCTGAGGAAAGAGGAATGGCCTCAATCATCAGAGGAATATCTTCTGCCTTAAAATCAAGCTTCTGTGCAGCTACCTGCATCATCTCGCGGAACAATGCCCGCGCCTTGTCTGTGCCGTATGCGAACTCGCTTAACTTAATGTTGTGATATTCTAGGTCTTCTTTCGTTAAAGTACAGCGGATCTGATTGTCATTAATCTTTTCTAACTTCAATGCGCATCACATCCTTTCTGTTTTTCTAACTTAATTATAGAAAAAATAAAAAGCAAAGTAAAGAAACGGAAATATAAAATAATTATTAAAAAACAGCGTGAATTATTAACTTTTTATAAACTCTATTGCAATCCGAAAAATACCGTGGTATAACCTATCGACGTAGGTGCTTCTCATCGACGAAAGGAGAGAGAAGTATACAGATACCAATTTTTGCTGACCGCTATGAGGCCCTCGAGTGTGTCTATCACACTTTAGCCACCCGCATATATAAGGTCAGACATCGATCCCTTGGGGAGCTGAGAATACTGAAGGTAATCTCCAAAGAGCAGACACAAGGGTTCTCCTACGAAGCAAGCACGCTTCGTAGTCTTAGACATCCCGGAATTCCAATATTGTATGATTACGGAGAAGATGAGGAAAACATCTGTCTCATTGAGGAATATGTACGGGGCGTATCACTACAGGAGTATTTACTCCACCATTCTATTATTACCCGAGATTGGATACGAGGCATATTACGACAAGTCTGCGAGATTTTGCAGTATTTACATGAACAGAAGCCTTACCCGATTTTGTACCAGGACCTGAAACCGGAACACGTAATGATCCGAGGGGAGCAGGTAATTCTGATTGATTATGGAATTGCACATCCCAAAGGCATGACGCGATACGGAGCAGGGACGCCGCAGCATGGTGCGCCGGAGCAGTTTACGGAACAACAAGTAGACGAGCGCAGCGACATCTATGCCTTAGGCTTACTGGCCAGGGAGCTGTGCGACCATCAAAAGGAGCGCATCAGCGCAAGAGAAATCACATCTATTGAATGGGCGTTGGAAGCAGACCCGGCGAATCGACCGGCCACCGTGAAGGAATGGCTGGCAAGCTATGACGTTTCCGCACCCGGTGAAAAAACGAATGGGAAGCATCCTACAACGGAAATCGCTGTGATCGGAGCAGGACACGGAGCCGGAACCACCCATGAGGCACTGGCGCTGACGGCGTACCTGAATAAGCATCACAAACGCGCATATTATGTGAATCGAAGTTCCGACGCGACACTGCAGAGAATCCTGCAACAACGCGGGGAATACCGTGAAAAGGATGGAATCATATACCACAATCACTTTGCCGGCATATTGGATTATGGACCGGCAGTTATGGAACCAACGCCTCCGAACGGTATCAAAGTAGTGGATTGCGGAAGTGATTGGAGCGGCGCGAGGGCGTCAGATTTTTATCTTTATGTTTGCAGCAGTCGACCGTGGTTGGATATGGACTGTTGCCCGAAGAAAGCCATGAACCCTCATTGCCACATCTTAATCAACCCGGCCAATCGGGGCGTGGGACATGACATTTCCAAGAAGATGCACAAAAAAGTGTATGGCTTCCCGTTAGATAGCGACCCGTTCCTTGTAACCAAGGAGAAAGAGAAGATATTTCAAAAAATCTGGGAAAGCGAGGAGTGATGTGAAGATATTTTCCAATCTTTCAAATCGAATGAAGCAAAAGAAAGTGTACCCGACGCAAATCATCGGACTGTGGGGTGTAACGAGTGGTGTGGGAGCAACCCACCTAACGGTTGCACTGGCAAATTTCTTATGTTCCAAGGAGCGATACCGTGTAGCGGTTGCAGAGCTTCGCAGTGACGGAAGAATCGCCAACCTCATGGAAGACGAGTGGTTTGTGACGGAAGGCTGTGTGGGATTTTGCCGCAGTGGCGTAGATTATTATCCGAAGATTAGCACGGATCAGATGCGTCTATTAAGTGGGAAAGGATATGACTACCTGCTGGTGCTCTATCCGCCGGCCGACACCGGAGTCGAATATCCGGAGAGTTGCCATCGCAGGATTGTGGTAGGAAGCTTGAAGCCGTGGAATTACCGGGAATATCAGAAATTTATGAGAGATATTTATTTAGAAAGGGACATGCCGCAATGGGATTTGTATGGGCAGTTCCTAACCGGCAAGCAGAAGCGGAAGTTCGAGTCGGAATTCCACGTTCCCATGAAGGAACTTCCCTATATCGAAGATCCCTTTTGCCTTCGGAAGAAGGACCTGGAGTATTTTCCATCGCTACTGGTGTAGTGGCTAAAACGGAACCCATGAACGTAATCGGAAGCAAGAACAAACAAAGGAGTTCCGGCTACCTCAACCGATTACAGCACAAAGGGGTCATCCGAACAATGACAAAAATAAGAAAAATCCATCAGACTCATCGGTGCGTTCCACCGGTGAGTCTTTTTTTGCGCTACGTTGAGTTTGCATAGCATGCGGTGTTATAATGAAACAAGTTTTGGAAACAAAGTGAGGGACATATGGAAAGAGACATTCAACGTAATAAGAAGCGTAGGAAACGGAAGAAGTCTTCCGCAGCACCGCTTTTGATTGTATTTTTGATGTTGCTTGTGATTGCAGCAGGCGCGGCCGTTTGGGTCATTCGCTATGCACCGACCACAGAACATGGATCCTTAAGCAGCTATTACACCCAGCGTCAGGAAGATGAAGCTTGTGTCGTATTAAACGGCGAGTATTTAGAGCCGACAGATGAGGAAGCCGTATATGGTCGATTCATCGATGGCAATTTCTATCTGGAGTATTCTTTTATTAAGGAACACTTGGATGACGGCTATGTGTATGACAAAACGGAAGGGGTTCTTCGTTATGCAACGGATTCTCAGATTATGACAGCCAATGTAGGTGATACCACTTACGATTTGGACGGCGTCATGATGCCGACGGTGGGAACCATCCTTTATCCGGATGGAGACACCGTATATATTCAGGTAGATTTCCTTCGTAATTTTACGGATTTCTTCTATTATGTTTATACGGATCCGTACCGCGTGGTATTAGAGACCGCAGGTTATGAGAAAACAGAGGCCACCTTACGCCGGAATGCAGCCGTACGTCGATTCGGCGGACCGAAGAGCTTAATCTTAGAGGATGGCGTGCAGGGCGAGAAGGTAAGCATCTTAGAAGATTACGGCAAGTGGGTCTGTGTACTGACAGACCAAGGTACCATCGGTTGTGTGATGGATCGCCAGCTGAAAGATAAGACCACACAGGTGACCCCGAGCATCTTGGAGAGTCGTACCTATTCCCACAAGCAGTTGGGATCCAAGGTGAATCTGGTATGGCATCAGGTAACCAACCAGACGGCCAACGCCAGATTACCGGAATTGTTGGATGCCACCAGTGGCGTAAATGTTGTATCTCCAACATGGTTCCAGTTAAGTGACGATTACGGAAATATCAATAACTTAACCGCATCCGATTACATTGCCACCTGTCATGCCAGAGGTATTCAGGTATGGGCACTGGTAAGTAACATCGAAGTGAAGGTGGACGAGGAGAGCGTATTGAACGTCACCTCCCATCGTGACAACCTGGTAAATAACCTGATCAATGCATGTACTTCCGCAGGCATCGACGGCATCAATGTGGACTTCGAAGCATTAAGCGGATCCTGCAAGAACGGATACATCCAGTTCATCCGCGAGTTATCTATTGCATGTGAGCGCGCAGATTTATTCCTGTCGGTCGACAACTATCCGCCGGCAGATCACAACCTCTTCTATAATCGTAGCGTCCAGGCAGATTATGCAGACTATGTCATCCTAATGGCCTATGATGAGCACAACGCTACCACAGAGCCGGGAAGTACCGCATCCCTTCCGTTCGTACAGGAAGCTGTAGCGGCAACCTTGGAAGAAGTACCGGCAGACCAGCTTGTGATGGCATTGCCGTTCTACACCAGAGTCTGGACCTCTGACGCCAACGGCACCGGCTGCAGCGCCCAGGCAATGAAGAAGACAGCAGAGTACTTGGCAGAGCATGGCGCAAGTGCAAACTGGGACAACGGCGTTGCCCAGAACTATGCAGAATTTAATGATGGCGATACCAAGGTCATGATTTGGGTGGAAGATGTGGCTTCCCTCAATGAAAAAATGAAGGTGGGACAGCAGAATCAGCTGGCAGGACTGGCTTTTTGGAAGTTAGGACTGGAGTCGCCGGAGGTGTGGCCGACCATTGCACAGTACGTGAAATAATCAACAAAGACCCTATCCTTGAGAGAAAATACGCAGGATGGGGTCTTTTTTTGCTTCGCATATGGTATAATTATGAACATGAATACAAAAATTTACAAAATGGAGCATTCGGCTAAGGATGCGGCTTCCCTCGAAGAAGCAGGAGCAATTATCCGCGACGGGGGATTGGTTGCTTTTCCAACAGAAACCGTTTATGGATTGGGTGGAGATGCCATGAACCTATCGGCATCCCAGAAGATATATGCAGCGAAGGGACGTCCGTCAGACAACCCGTTAATCGTACACATTTGGGACTATTCCCAATTAGAAGAAATCGCATCCAGCTTGCCTGCGACGGCGAAGCAATTGGCAGATGCGTTCTGGCCGGGACCGATGACACTCATCGTTCCGAAGAATGAGAAGATCCCTTATGAGACCACCGGTGGATTGGATACGGTTGCCGTCCGGATGCCGTCTCACGAAGTGGCAAGAGATTTTATTCGCATCAGTGGATGCATGATTGCAGCACCAAGTGCGAACACCTCCGGTCGACCGAGTCCGACCACGGCAGAGCACGTATGGCAGGACTTAAACGGCAAGATTGATGCCATCATTGAGGGTGGTGCCGTGGACATCGGATTGGAATCTACCATTGTA
>JAGDAL010000234.1 GCA_017959525.1 Lachnospiraceae bacterium
ATCCGGTTTGTGGCTTTCTTTTATGATGGATTACCCCTATAATCGTGGGTATAGGAGATTATGTATGCATAAGATTTTAATTACCAATGATGATGGAATTACAACAGATGGAATTGTACGCTTGGCGACCACAGCGCTGAAGTGTGGCGAGGTTGTGGTAGTTGCACCGGAGAATCAGTGCAGCGCTATGTCTCATCGGATTACCTTGCGTGAGCCTATAGAAGTGTGGGAGCATGACTTCCCGGTAGCAGGTGTGAAGGCTTACGCTACGAGTGGAACGCCGGCAGACTGCGCCCGATTTGGACTCCTTAATATTACACCGGAATCGGATGTTGTAATGACCGGTATTAATTTTGGATTCAACAGTGGAACGGATATCCAGTATTCTGCTACGGTTGGTTCTGCACTAGAGGCGGCATCCGTAGGTGTCCATGCCATAGCTTTCTCGGAGGGGATGAACGGATGTCATGAAGTGACGGATGCGTACTTGGAGCAGATGATGGGAGACTTAATCGATCGGAAGTTAGACTACAATCAGGTCTGGAACGTAAACTTCCCACAGTGTAAGCTGGAAGAGTTTGAGGGCATCCTGGAAGAGCGAACCATAGCGCGGAATGCGTTCTACCATGACAGCTATGCTGAGACGAAGCTACCCAACGGACACATTCGTCTGGATATGGCGGGAGAATACTATGAAGATGGCGCTCTGGGAACGGATGTCCATGCCATTATTACCAACCACATCTCAGTGGGAATCGTAAATAATTATAAGTAGAAGGTGTAACATGCAACCAATGAAAAAAGTCGCCGATTCCGAAGGCGAAGTATTAAAGTGTATTCAGTATTGCGATATTAATCCATCGGGCCATTTGTTTGGCGGATCTTTGATGGCCTGGATGGATGAGATTGCCGGAGTTGTTGCTATTCGTCATGCAGGTAAGATGGTAACCACCGCAGCAGTGGATGATTTGCAGTTTAAGAAGAGCGTTTCTTTAGGAGATATCTTAGTGTTAAGAGCACGTGTTACCAGTGTAGGAAATACCTCCATGGAAGTGCGCGTCGATGTATACCGTGAGGAGCCATCTACCGGATTACGCTATGTGGTAAATCGCGCTTATTTCACGGAGGTCTGCGTAGATGAGGAAGGCCGTCCGACTAAGGTGCCATATGGTCTGGAACTTGATGGCCCATGCGAACAGGCAGAATGGGAAGCCGCCCAGAAGCGCAAGGAGCTTCGTAAGGCAAGAAGACAGGAAGGTTTCTAGACAGCTTAGGAAGAGGGGAAACATGAGTCGTATTTATATCGTAGAAGATGACAAGACAATCGCAGAGGGCATTCGGATGCAGCTTGGGCTGTGGAATTTGGAAGGCATCTGCGTACAGGATTTTGCAAAAATCGATGAGGAGGTCCGTGCGTTATCACCGGATTTGGTGCTGATGGATATCGGACTTCCGTCTTTTATCGGATTCTATTGGTGCACGGAGATTCGGAAGTTCTCCAAGGTGCCAATCGTATTTTTATCCTCCGCAGATGACAACATGAATATTGTAATGGCTATGAATATGGGCGGTGATGATTTCATCTCCAAGCCTTTTGATATGCAGGTATTGATTGCTAAGATTCAGGCTATGCTACGTCGTACCGGTGGTATGGAGTTTGCTAACCAAGCACTGCACTGTGGCCCGGTAACCTTGCATCTGGAGGAATGCGCCTTGTCTGCAGGAGAAGAGCGCCTGCCCCTAACCAAGAATGAGTATTTGATTGTAAAAACTTTGTTTGAAAATAAGGGACGCTTAGTAAGCCGCGATCGCC
>JAGDAL010000235.1 GCA_017959525.1 Lachnospiraceae bacterium
CAAGACCTTCAAACAGGAGATGGCCAAGGAATTTGCGGAATATGATGAGCTGATTCTGTTGTGTGGTCATTACGAAGGCGTGGACGAGCGCGTTTTGGAAGAGATTGTAACCCATGAGGTGTCCATCGGAGATTATGTATTAACCGGTGGAGAGTTACCGGCGATGGTGGTGATTGATACCATTTCCCGTCTGGTACCCGGGGTGTTACATAATGATGATTCCGCCAATACGGAGTCATTTGAGAATGGACTGTTGGAGTACCCGCAGTATTCCAGACCGGAAGTCTGGAACGACAAGGCAGTTCCGTCCATTCTGTTGTCCGGAGACCATGCCAAGGTGGATGCTTGGAGACTGGAACAGTCCATTGAGCGCACCAAGGTGAAGCGACCGGATTTGTATCAGGAATTTATTGACAAACAGTGAATTCCATGATACACTTTATGACGTTGTTGACAAGAAGCGATGGTCCTCTGGTGCAGATGCATTAAGAACATCAAAGAGAAAAGGAGAACACAATGAATAACGAAATTATTAAGAAAATTGAAGCAGAGCAGTTAAAGTCTGATATCGCTGAGTTCCACGTAGGAGATACCGTTCGTGTATCTGCTAAGATCAAAGAGGGTAACCGTGAGCGTATCCAGGTATTCGAAGGTACCGTATTGAAGCGTCAGGGCGGAAGCAACCGTGAGACTTTCACCGTTCGTAAGCTTTCTAACGGCGTAGGCGTTGAGAAGACTTGGCCATTACACAGCCCTAACGTAGAGAAGATCGAAGTTGTTCGTAAGGGTAAGGTTCGTAGAGCTAAGTTGAACTACTTAAGAGATCGTATTGGTAAGAAGGCTAAGGTTAAGGAGTCCATCTAATCCAATCGTAACGATGAATGAAGGAGAACAACCACGGTGTGGTTGTTCTTTTTTTGCTTTTATTGTACACTAATATAGTGTGAGAAAGTCCGTGAATAGGGCGTTGAGACGGGAATATGATGAGACGTAGACGTAAGAAGAATAAACTGGATATACGAAAGATTTTACCCCAAATAAGGAAGCCGGATGGATTGAATTTCCGACGGAGAAGACATCGCATTGACCCGGTGGTGATTCAGCGATTCGGAATCTTCATGGCAGAAGTGATTGCCGTAGTTTTCCTGGCATATTTGCTGGTGATTACCTTCGGTATGCGCATCTCCAGTTCCGGAGAATCCATGGAGAAGACCATAATGGCCGGGGATGAAGTCCTGTTGGATAAGTTGACTTACCGTATTCGTAAGCCGCGTGCCAATGATGTGGTTGCGTTCCTGCCGGAGGGCAATCTGAATGCGAAGTATTCCATTAAGCGCGTCATCGGTGTGCCGGGAGATCAGATTGTCATCTCCGCCGGCAAGATTTACGTGAACGGAGAAGTCTATAACGACATTTTGGTGCGTGACACCATCCAGGAGCCGGGCTTAGCAGCCAACGAGATAACCCTTGGTGAGGATGAGTACTTCGTCTTAGGTGATAACCGCAATAACTCTGAGGACAGCCGTTACGCAACCATCGGAAATATCTCTTCCGAAGATATTGTCGGTAAGGTCTGGTGGGATGCCACCTGGTCGAATTTTGGATTAGTGAATTAGTGAGGTAGAACATGGAAATACAGTGGTACCCGGGGCATATGACCAAAGCGGTACGCCAGATGCAGGAGGACATGAAGCTCATCGATTTGGTGATTGAGCTGGTAGATGCCCGTTGCCCATTGGCAAGCCGCAATCCGGATATTGATAAGTTAGCACAGGGCAAGGCCAGACTGATGATTCTAAACAAGTGTGATCTTGCGGATGAGAGTACCACCCGTGCATGGAAGAAGTACTTCGAGGCACAGGGGATTTATGTGGCAATGATTGATGCCAGAGAGCGCAAGAACGTGCGCAGTGTGGATCCGATTATTGAAGAGGCCTGTAAGGCGAAGCGGGAGCGGGATGCCAGACGCGGTATCAAGAACCGTCCGATTCGTGCCATGGTAGCCGGCATTCCGAATATCGGCAAGTCCACCTTCATTAACTCTTATGCAGGTAAGGCTTCTGCCAAGACCGGTAACCGTCCGGGTGTGACGAAGGGGAAGCAGTGGATTCGCTTAGGCAAGAACTTAGAGCTATTGGATACGCCGGGTATTTTATGGCCGAAGTTCGAAGATCCAATGGTTGGTATCTTACTGGCCAGCATCGGTTCTGTACGTGACGAGATCCTTGGTTTGGAGGAATTGTCCATGGAACTGATTACGGTTCTGTTGCAGCGGTATCCGGGGATTTTATCCGAGAAGTATCAGGTGGATGAATCAAAGAAACCTGCCGAAATATTAGGTGAGATCTCATCTTATAAGAATTGCATCAAAGCCGGCGGCGAGCTGGATTATGAGCGTGGCGCCAAGTTATTCTTGGACGACTTCCGCTCCGGCAAAATCGGCCGCAGATCATTACAATCACCGGAATCGGTAGAATGAAGGGACAATTCATGGCATCAGAAAAAACAAGAATCAGAGAAGAGTTCGCAGAAGAATTGGAAGAAGAGAGACCATTGACCAAGGAAGAGTTAAGACATGAAATCATCAGTACGGTTCTGTACTTGTTGGTGGTTTTTGTTTTGATCTTTTTGTTCATTCATTATGTGGGACAGCGTACCGTTGTCAGCGGTTCTTCGATGGAGAATACCTTAAGCAACGGCGACAATTTAATTATCGACAAAATCAGTTATCGTTTCCGTGATCCGGAGCGATTTGAAGTAGTGGTGTTTCCGTACAAGTTAGATGAGAAAACCTTCTTCATCAAGCGTGTCATCGGTTTACCGGGAGAGACGGTTTACATTGATGCGAAGGGCACCATTTTTATCAACGGTAAGGCATTGGAAGAGAGCTATGGTCGTGAGGTCATTGTAAATCCGGGTCTTGCAGGCAATGAGATTACCTTAGGCGAGGATGAGTACTTCGTCTTAGGAGATAATCGTAACAACAGTGAAGACAGTCGTTTCGACGATGTCGGCAATATCAAGCGTTCCGACTTGATTGGTCGTGCGTGGGTAAGAATCTATCCGTTCCAGGAAATGGGCGCAGTCAACTAACAAAGGCAGGATGGTATGGCAGAGAAGAAAATCGGCGAAATCAGTGCGGAGTTAAAATCCTTAGATATCAGCGAGTATGCGGGATTTATTGAGTGCTACCGCGGGGATGAACGTCCGGGCGTACAGAAGATTGTAACCAAAGCGGAGCATGCGGTACAGAAGCTCTATGACGAGATGGACCGCATGGAAGCTTTGAAAAAATATGAGCGAGGATATTGGGCACAGGGCATGTGTCATGTGTGTGGGATTGATGAGGCCGGAAGAGGCCCTCTGGCCGGACCGGTGGTTGCAGGTGCTGTTGTTTTTGCACCGGATTGCGATATCCTCTATATCAACGATTCCAAGAAGCTCTCAGCGAAGAAGCGCGAGGAATTGTATGACGAGATTATGGACAAGGCGTTAGCGGTAGGCGTTGGAATTGCCTCCGCCGAGCGTATTGATGAGATTAATATTCTTCAGGCAACCTACGAAGCTATGCGTATGGCTATTGGCAAGTTGGGAGACTATGGGGTGGAACCGGATGTGCTTTTGAATGATGCAGTAACCATTCCGGGGGTAGAAGTACCGCAGGTTCCGATTATTAAGGGCGATGCCAAGAGCTTCTCTATTGGTGCAGCCAGCATCATTGCCAAGGTTACCAGGGATCGAATGATGGTTGCTTATGATGAATTGTATCCGCAGTATGGTTTTGCCGGACACAAAGGATATGGAACCAAGGAACACTATGAAGCACTGCGTCAGTATGGGATGACCCCGATTCATCGTCGCAGCTTTTTAGAAAGTATGGAAGAGGCGTACAAATAATGTCCATGCAGATTTCAGATCTTGTAAATCAATATCAGAACTCTCTTGCGGCGGGAAGTGAGATTTCCACCAAGACCAAGGGAGTAGAGCAGTTGGTTTCCACGGTCTCTACCTTGAAGGAGGGACAGGTCTTCGAGGGCACGGTGAATTCCATTAAGAACGGCACCGTCATCTTAGGCCTTAGTAGCGGGCAGAATATCACCGCTCGCTTAGACAAAGGAATCCAGCTTTTACAGGGTCAGTCTGTGTTTTTTCAGGTCAAATCCAACGAAGGCGGATTGGTACAGATCAAGCCGATTTCTACCGGGTTTACCAACAATCCGACGCTGCTTACCGCACTGGATGCAGCGAGTCTTCCGGTGAATGAGAAGACACTGAATATGGTGAATGCCATGATGAAAGAGCAGATGCCAATCGATGCCAAGAGCGTGGCAGATATGTCCCGCCAGGTGATTATGCATCCCAATGCGGATGTGGGCACGGTGGTGTCCCTAAATAAGCTTGGCATTCCGGTGACGGATGGCATGGCAGCGCAGTTTGAGAATTATCGCAACAGTGAAGGTGCGATTCTAAAGACGGTGGATGATCTGGCCATGGAGATTCCGGTTCTGTTGGATGGAGAAGATGTGACCAAAGATATGGTCTTATCCTTCCAGAAGGAGCTGGTAAATAACGTCTTCCAGGAGAAGCAGGATGTGGTCATGACCCAGGCCGGGTTACAGACCATCCCGAATGCGACCGAGGGTGAGGCGGCTTCTTCACCTGCTATGGTAACGCCACAGAATCCGGAGGCACAGGCCACTAGCTTCGTGGGTACCCAGGCGGAGTCCTTAATGGAACGGATGCAGGGTGCAACCGGAACAAGTGCCGGCACGGAGCAGGTTGCCTATGAGATTATGATTGAAGGCGAAGATGCGATTCCGGAAGAAGTGGCAAAAAGCGATGCCTTTGGCAAGCTGGTGGCCGAGCTGGAAGAGAATCGCTTTGATAAGGGCAGCATTGGTAATGCCCTAAATCCGAAGGCATATCAGGAACTTTCTGAGATGGTGCGCCAGTGGCCGTCCTTTTCCGAGATGAATAAAGAGAGCTTTGATGCGACCGGTCGCTTGAAGATGCAACTTCCGGTGGAAGATCTGCTCAAGCAGGTTACGGACTACATGGAGAAAAATACGGCCATGACTAAGGCGGATGTTATGAGATTCATCAAGTCCGATGCATTCCGCGGCCTGACCAAAGAACTCTTTGCAAAAGAGTG
>JAGDAL010000236.1 GCA_017959525.1 Lachnospiraceae bacterium
ATGGATAACTCATTCAGCAAGGTATTCATCTCGTTCGCCTTGTTATAAATGGTACGTAAGTATGCTTCCTGCTTCTCCGGCGTCGTTGCCACGCCCTCTAACAAGCCTTCCGCATAACCTCGAATCGCCGTCAGCGGTGTCTTCAAATCATGAGCGATATTGGAGATCAACTGCTTCTGTACGTTCTCGTCCTGGATTTTCTCCTTGGCATCCGCCTGCAGACGCTGTCGCATCTCCTCTACGGACTTGGCCAATACCGCCACCTCATCATTACCGCGAATGACAATGGGCTCATCCAAATTGCCTTCCCGAATCTGGTTGGTAGCCAGAATCAGTCGCCGGATAATCGGCACCAATCCGGAATAGGTCCAGGTAATCAGGACACCACCGGTAAAGAGTAGAATCAAAAATACGGAGCCAACCAAATCCCACATGAGCCGCCGCACTTCCGGCAACAGCTCCTCGGCTGCGGTAATAATAAATGCGCGACCCAATCCGCCGGTGGTGGTAACGAAGTCCACTTGCTTCACCACAACGGAACGACCGTCCACATAATATCCGGAGACGCCGTCTCCCACGCTGCCTGCGCCATAGGCCGGCAACTCATCAATGTCAAAGGACACCTCTGCGCCATCGCCACCGTCATAGACCACCTTATCTCCCACACAAACCAGAAGATAGGAATACTTCCCTTGGAGACGGGCATTCATGGTTCTGCGCTTCTCCGCATCCTCCAACCACACTTCGTGGTTCATGGCCCAGTCGCGAAGCTCCGTGTATTCGTCCTTGGTATAGCTGTTCAACAACTCATAGGAATTGGCCAGATAGATTCCGTCATCATTAATGAGGAAGCTTCGGCCGCCCAGATTCTCCTTGATCCGTCTTGCGGAAAAAATCAGCGTAATCGCCAAGATCATGGGCATAAAAATAATAATTACGAAAGAAACGATCAATCGGTTTCTAAATTTCAATCTGTCACCTCTTCCACTCCCGCTACCATAAAAAAAGGGCGTAAGCAGAACGCTTACGCCCTTATTATATCATTTCAAAATACCCTTTTACAGATACTTCTTCAGGTCCTCTACCTTGTCCAAAGCCTCCCAAGGAAGGTTCAAATCGTTACGGCCGAAATGTCCGTAAGCAGCAGTCTGCTTGTAGATCGGACGACGAAGGTCTAACATCTTGATGATTCCTGCCGGACGAAGGTCGAAGTTCTCACGAACGATTTCAACCAACTTCTCGGAAGAAAGCTTACCGGTACCGAAGGTATCTACGTTGATAGAGGTCGGCTGTGCTACACCGATTGCGTAGGACAACTGAATCTCACACTTCTCAGCAAGGCCTGCTGCAACTAAGTTCTTAGCAACGTAACGAGCTGCATAAGCTGCAGAACGGTCTACCTTGGTGCAGTCCTTACCGGAGAAAGCTCCGCCGCCGTGACGAGCCATTCCGCCGTAAGTATCAACGATGATCTTACGTCCGGTCAAACCGGCATCACCGTGAGGTCCACCGATTACGAAACGTCCGGTAGGATTGATGTAGAACTTGGTCTTGTCATCAATAAGTTCCTGTGGAAGAACCGGATCAAAGACATACTTCTTGATGTCTTCATGAATCTGCTCCTGGGTTACATCCTCATCATGCTGAGTGGACAATACAACAGCCTCTAAACGCTGTGGCTTACCATTCTCATCATACTCAACAGAAACCTGAGTCTTGCCGTCCGGACGAAGGTAAGATAATGTTCCGTCCTTACGAACCTTGGTTAACTGAAGAGACAACTTGTGAGCCAAAGAAATTGGATAAGGCATATAATCTTCGGTCTCGTTGGTTGCATAACCGAACATCATACCCTGATCTCCTGCACCGGTATCCAAGTCATCGGTCAGGCTTCCTTCTTTTGCCTCTAATGCCTTATCAACACCCATAGCGATATCAGCGGACTGCTGATCCAAAGCTACCATAACAGCGCAGGTGTTGCCGTCGAATCCGGTCTTCGCATCGTTGTATCCGATCTCATTCACGGTCTCGCGAACGATGGATGGGATATCCAACTGTGCCTTGGTGGTAATCTCACCGGTTACCAAAACGAATCCGGTACAAGCAGCAGCTTCACAAGCAACACGGCTCATCGGATCCTGTGCTAAGCACGCATCAAGAATCGCATCAGATACGGCATCGCAGACTTTGTCCGGATGTCCTTCTGTTACAGACTCAGAAGTAAATAATAACTTTTCCATGAAAATCCTCCTTTTGCTCAAAAAAGAGCAATAAAAAAATCCGCTGAATAAGCGGATTCGAATAAATCGTAAAGATCATCAAATCCTCTTATTGTTCGAGAAACTCGCTCAGGATGGCACCTTCCGACTATGGGTTGGGGTTGCCGTGGCTTCATCGATCCTAGGTATCTCCACCACTCTGAATAAGAGAACCTATGCAATATGGAATTAATGTCCTTACTAGGTACGCATATACCATACACGCATCCTCCTCACCTGTCAAGCAGATATCTTGTATACATAGACATATTCTGAATAATGTATTGAAAAAGCGTTGCATTCCCACAATTTATCACGCATAATGAAATTAAGATTTTTTACTCAAAAGGGGATATTACTACAGATGGAGCTTATTATTTCACGCAAGCTGGCGGCTGGTATGGTGGCAGCAAAAGACATTGTCACCAAACACGGGCAAACCATCGTCAGCAAAGGGACAGTACTCACCGACGGATTAATTGCCCGCCTTTCTTTTTATCGAATTGACAGTATCTATGTGGAAGACCTTCCAAAACCAAAAACAGAAGAATCTCCTGCAGATCCGGAAGTTACCAAGCCTTCCATTAACGCTTCGGTAACCACCGTTTTGACACCGGAGCCGGAAGCAGTTGAAGAGCCGAAGGAAGAACCGGTTGTAACCACACCTTCCGCCAGAGATACCATGGCCTACACGCAGAAAATCAAAAACACCCCGGAATTCTTAGAGTTCCAGGTGAACTATTCCAGAACCGTCACCTTACTTAGCAAAATTCTCGGACAGATCATTAAAGGCGATTACAGTTTTTCATTTGATACCCTGTTACAGGAAGCCGGACATCTCTATCACGGCAAAACAAATCTGGAGATTCTGGATTTATTGCATACCATTCGCGCTGTGGATGACAGTGTGTATGCCCATTCTTTGAATGTGGCTCTGGTATCCCGCACCATCGGCCGATGGCTGAAGCTCTCCAAGGAAGATTTGAATGTGTTGACCCTTGCCGGATTGTTGCATGACATCGGTAAGCTTACCATTCCGGAAGAGGTGCTGAATAAGCAGGGCAAGTTGACCGACGAAGAATTCGATATGATTCGCCAGCATCCGCTAACGGGCAATCGTTTACTGAAAAATGTACCGGGCATCGACCGCCGGATTCTTGCAGCAACCCTGCAGCATCATGAGCGTTCCGACGGATCCGGATATCCGCGTCACTTACAGCAGGATGAGATTGATGACTTCGCAGCTATTGTTGCCATCGCTGATGTATACGACGCCATGACCGCAGCCCGCGCTTACCGCGCTCCGCTGTGCGCCTTCCAGGTAATTGAATCCTTTGAGCGGGACGGCTTCCAGAAATACAATCCGAAGTTCATCCTTCAGTTCTTAGATCACATTGCCAGCGCATATCAGAACGGACGCGTGGTTCTCTCCGACGGACGCAGCTGCCGTGTGATTTACATCAATCATCGTTCCTTATCCAGACCGATGATTCAGTTGGATGACGGTTCCGTCATCGACTTGGCAGTCCGGAAGGATTTGCACATCACCGCAATTTTATAGAGCATAAGAATAGCAGGAACCTTGCATTGGCTCCTGCTATTTTTTATCGCATTCGAATATCGGTTAAGGCAACCTGGTCACCGGTGATGGCAAGATAGAGCTTCTTATTGCCATCCAAAATCGTGGTGGTGTTCTCAATAGCGATTCCCAGATTTGTTGTTTTTAGAACAACTTTGTCACCTCGTTTAGATACCTGCACCATCACATCAATGCCCTTTTTATTCTCCTCCTTCCAACGATTCCAATCCCCAAATTCTTCCAACTTCTTCATGGACAAATGATTCTTGGCCCTGTCCTCTTCGCCGGATATTTCACCGTTTAGTTTCAGCATGGCATACTCATGGTAATTCTCCCCGAATACCGTTGCGTCATCCGCTGAGAAAACCAGGATATACGGACAGTGCCAAACCAGGGAAGACGACGGAAGACTCATGGTATGGAATTCCAGCTTCATACCATCTTCCAATTCCACACCCTGGGTGGATGCGGAGCGGGTCTGGTCGATTTGAAGGTTCGGAATATCCGATTCCAAACGGTCAATGTAATTCACATCCGATACAATCTTCTCAATATCATTCTCCAGAAACTGACGGCCGGTCTGTCGAATCTCAATGTTGGTTATATAACAATGCTCGCCAGTTAAGCCAATGTAGGAGGCCTTGGAGCGGTCCGGTAAGGCAACAATCAATTCCACCTTATAATCTGCCGAAACTAACTGCATGGCCATATGGTCATCGTATCGTCCGGCAATCACCTCATAATGATCTCTTGGCAGATCGCTTTCCACACTGTTTTTTTTCGTAGTCTGGGCCACAATATTTCTTGCTGCCGTAGTCACCACATGACCATCGAACCACAACTCTCCGTATTCTAAGTACTGATATGCTTCAATTGTCTTCGCATCCGTATGCACTCTTCGATCATAAGAATCAAACAACAGTATCGACGGCGCCCAGAACTCCTCCGGATTATCCCTTTGATCTGTGGCGCGGAACTGGATGCGCACTTCTTCTCTGGCCACCGGGATTCCAACAGAAATCTTGTCCCGGTAGACATGGCAGTCCAACTCTTTTTCTGCCTCTGCCAGATGCTCCTGCTCGTGCTTCACATACTCCATATCCATCAGGTGCACCATCATCTCCACATACTCCGGATCGAACTGGGTGCCGGATCCCTTCACCAATTCCTCGCGCACCACCGGATGCGGAAGAGGATCATGGAAGCGCTTCTTGGAGGACATGGAATCATAGGCATCTGCTACGGCAATGATTCTTGCAATCTCCGGAATGTCCATGCCTGCAAGGCCTTCCGGGTATCCGGTTCCGTTGTATCGTTCATGACTGTATAGAACACCGTCCCGAAGGAACGGATACTCATGAATACTGGATAAGATTTCCGCACTGAACACCGGCTTCATCTTCATAATCTTGTA
>JAGDAL010000237.1 GCA_017959525.1 Lachnospiraceae bacterium
CAGGCGGATGCCATTGTTGTCGTATTGGCCGGGGACTTTTTGCAGCGCGGGCTTCCTGCAGTGATGGAGCGCACGTTACGGGCAAAAGCTGCCATTGCGGCCGGTGCGGATGTGGTGTTTGAAATGCCAACGGTGGTTGCCACCAGTAGTGCCAATGACTATGCGCTTGGTAGTATTGCGCTCTTACATCATTGCGGCGTGGTTACAGACTTGCTATTTGGTTGTGAAACTGGAACGGATGATGACTTCTTACGTGCAGCTAAAGCCATTGAGGAATTGGAAGGCACAGATAAGTTCTCTGATGCAATCAATGCATTTAAATCCCGGGGATATTCTTTTGCGGAAAGCCGTGCCAAAGCCATCTGCAAGATGAAGCCGGAGTTGTCGGAAGCATTCTTATCTGCTCCAAACAACACCTTGGGGATTGAGTATGTGCGGGCACTGCTGCATTTCAAAAGTGATATTGTGCCTCATGCCCTACCGCGTGTAGGTGCACAGCATGGGTCCAGCAGTACTTTGGATCAATACGCTTCCGCTAGCTTTATTCGGGATGGCTTAGCCAAAGGTGACGACGTTGCTGCCTTTGTTCCGGAAGCAACTAAGCATCTCTTATATGATGTCACTGCTCCGATGTTGTATCCGGACGATTTTTCCTTACTCATGCATCACCGATTATTAGAGGAGGATTCCTTCCAGCGCTACCTGGATTGCAATAAGGACATCTCCAATAAGATTTGTAACAATCGGGATGCCTTTGTATCCTACAATAACTTTGCACAGTTACTAAAATCCAAAGACCTAGAACTTTCCCGGATTCAAAGAATCTTAACCCATATCCTGCTTCAGATTTCCGATAACCACCGCAATCTGTTGCACCGCATGGATTATGAGACTTACTTGCACTTATTAGCTTTTTCCAATCAAGGAAAGGCTCTATTAAAAGAAATGAAAAAGACCGCTCGCCTGCCGCTCTTCCAATCACCGAAGGAAGCAGAGCAAAAGTTGTCGCAGGTACAGCAAAAGATTTTCCATGTGGATTTAAAAGCTGCCGACACCTATCGTATGGTTGCAACGAATAAATACCAGCAAGCTTTTCCAACGGAATATACAAGAAAATTCACATAAATAATCCCCTTGAGTTTCATCTCAAGGGGATTTCATGACTACGCATTCATCTATTAATGATGGAACAATCGAAGTCCGGTAAACGCCATCACCATGTCATACTTATCGCAGGTTGCGATAACATTGTCATCGCGGATGGATCCACCCGGCTGAGCAACGTAGCAAACACCACTCTTATGTGCACGCTCGATGTTGTCACCAAATGGGACGAAGGCATCTGAACCAACGGATACGCCGGTCATCTGGTCTAACCATGCACGCTTCTCTTCTCTGGTGAAGACTTCCGGCTTCTCGGTGAAGATGTTCTCCCAAGCGCCATCTGCCAATACATCCATGTAATCCTCTCCGATGTAGAGGTCGATGGAATTGTCACGATCTGCACGACCGATGGAATCCTTGAACGGGAGGTTCAATACCTTCGGGTTCTGACGAAGGAACCAGTTGTCAGCCTTGCTTCCTGCAAGACGGGTACAATGAATTCTGGACTGCTGTCCGGCTCCGATACCGATGGCCTGGCCGTCTTTTACATAACAAACAGAGTTGGACTGGGTGTACTTCAAAGTAATCATTGCGATAGCCAAATCTACCTTGGCAGATTCCGGCAGGTCTTTGTTCTCTGTAACAATGTTGGCAAAGAAGTTATCATCAATGACTAACTCATTACGACCCTGCTCAAATGTAATTCCAAAGACTTCTTTCCGCTCTAACTGCTTTGGAACGTAGTTTGGATCTATTTCAATAACGTTGTAGTTTCCTTTTTTCTTTTCCTTTAAAATTGCAAGCGCTTCCGGCTCATAACCAGGCGCAATGACACCATCGGACACCTCACGCTTAATAATCTTTGCAGTAGCTACATCACATACATCAGACAAAGAGATAAAATCTCCAAAAGAAGACATACGATCTGCACCACGGGCTCTTGCGTATGCATTAGCAAGTGGAGTAAACTCCACATCCATGTCATCTACCCAGTAAATCTTCCTCTCTACCTCAGACAATTGAAGTCCAACAGCAGCTCCGGCAGGTGATACATGCTTAAAAGAGGTGGCTGCAGGAAGTCAGTTTGCCTGCTTCAACTCTTTTACCAACTGCCAACCATTGAAGGCA
>JAGDAL010000238.1 GCA_017959525.1 Lachnospiraceae bacterium
CGATATAGTTGTCAGTTGTTCAGTTATTCAGTTGTTCAATTGAAATTTTGAATCTTTAAATCTTGAATCTTTGAATCAAATAAAAAACCTAATACCATGAAAAAGCTATTCATAATTTCTGTATTACTAGCCTTGGTCATAAATGGATTTGCACAGATCCTTCATTATGATTTCCCTGCTGTTTGCGAGACAGGGCAAACCTTATACTATCGTATCACAAGCGAGGAAGAGCATACCGTAACCCTGACATATCCTTACTCGGAAGAAAATCCCGCATTTGAAGATTATTACGATAATTACAATTTCCATATTCCTCCAACAGGAGAAATTGTTCTTCCATCGATTGTGACGCACAACGGCATCGATTATTCCGTAACTGCTATCGATCATCATACCTTTTATCAATGTGAATTGACAGGATCTTTGATTATTCCAGAAGGTGTCGCTTCCATAGGATTTTGCGCTTTTAGTTATTGTAGTTTCACTTCCGTTTATATTCCCCAAAGTGTCAGATTCATTGACCCATCTCCATTGACCCATTGTTATTCATTGGGATCCATCTCTGTGGATGAAGCAAATCCGACCTTCTATTCGGAGAGCAATACCATTATTAGAAGAGAAGACAATGCTTTGGTGGTAGGATGCATTACAAGTTTGATTCCAGACGGTGTCGAGATTATTTGCAAGCGTGCTTTTCAAGGAGCAAGCAATGGCAACAATGTAGTTCTTCCCAATTCCGTTAGAACCATCGAAGAATATGCGTTTTTTCATGGTCATCATTGGGGTACACTAACCTTATCGGAAACATTGGAAACCATCGGCTCACACGCTTTTTCACAATGCAGTTTCTCAGGATCATTGACCATACCTAATTCTGTAACGGAGATAGGCAGAAATGCTTTTTGTCCGTGTAGCGGTTTTACTGGCGAATTAATTCTTTCTTCTTCGATTACAACAATTGACACTGCTGTCTTTGCAAATTGCGGGTTTTCAGGAGTCTTAATCATTCCAGCCTCCATAGAACATATTGGATTATCCGCTTTTAGCGGTAATAACTTTTCAGAACTTGTCTTAGGTAATTCCCTTGTTTCAATCGAAGCTGGTGGCTTTCAAAATTGTACTCATTTGTCGGGAACACTATTATTGCCAAACTCTCTCACTACGATTGGCCACCATGCTTTTGCGAATACTTCCTTCGATGAAATTCACTCTCCAAATACGATACCTCCCGTGCTTGGTCAAGACGCTTTCCAAAACTACGACCCCAACATCCCCATTTATATACCTTTCGGCAGCACCGAGGTTTATCAAAACGCCGAAGGCTGGAACTATTTCACCAATTTCATCGAAGAAGAACCTATCCTATACACCGACTATGAGCCAGACTCGTGTTTCACGCCCCATTACGATTCCGATACTTTGAAACTCGATCTGGACCAAAACGGAACTGACGATGTGGTATTTGCTTCTTATTATCAATCAGGTGTAGGTCAAATTATTAGCATGCACACCGTCAATGAATGGAAATGGTGCATTTCATACGCAGAAGAATGGATACCTCTAACCGACACCACCATCATTAACGAAACACTGCGTTGGGAATATGCAAGTATATATAATTATCTATGTCCAGGAATGTATCCAGAATACACCCATTATGCATTTAGACAAAACGCCGGTGATGGCTATCATTATGCTTGGGCGCGCATCCGCGTAGAATCTTTTGATAACGTCTGCATCGACGAGATGGCATATTGCACCATCCCCAACTATCCTCTGCAATGGGGGCAGACCAACATTACCGAAGGCTTGGAAGAAGAAACCATCAAAACCGATTTCACGGTCTATCCCAACCCCGCCAAAAACGTCCTCTTTGTAGAGACGCGGCGCGCCACGTCTCTACCAGACCCAACCTACCGCATCACC
>JAGDAL010000239.1 GCA_017959525.1 Lachnospiraceae bacterium
GATCCACAACCTCCGGATTGCAGTGGGAACGGGTGATAAACACACGCTTTGGATTGGCAGCCAACAGGTCTGCCTCCATATCTTTGACGTAGTCCATCACGTATTTTACATCCTTGCCGCGATACTTCTGCTCCGGATGCATGGCGCCGTCCGCAACAGCAATGCGCGGATGCAGCTTCAGCGCAGAACCAAGGAGCGCTGCCAAGCCGGAACAACGTCCGCCACGGTGTAAGTATACTAAGGTATCGATGACAAAGCTTGCGCGAACCTTCGGCTTAATGGCCTCAACAGCAGCAACAATTTCTGCCGCAGACTTGCCCTCAGCTGCAAGTTCCGCAGCATAGAGCACCTGTAATCCGATACCGGTGGAGAGATTGGCGGAATCAATGACGTGCACCCGCTCTTCCATCTCCAAATCTTCTGCTGCCAGTCTTGCATTGTTGCAAACCGCAGACATGGAAGAAGAAATGGTAAAAATAATGTACTCATCCGAAGAATCCGCATCCAAGAACTCCTCCAAATCACCGATGCTAGGAGCAGCCGTCTTCGGCGTCTGCCCATTGGCATCCGACCAGGCAAAAATCTTAAGCGGATCTACATCTACGCCATCCCGGAATTCCTCTTCGCCCAGATGTACGTACAAGGGAATAATGCCGATGCCGTACTTCTCCACCAATTCCGGTGATAAATCACAAGTGCTGTCAGATAAAATTCGAACCATAAAAACCCCTTCCTGTTCTTAAATCCTTCCTACCAATAACAAACCGGCCAAACCGTAATAGGTCACCACTGCAACCAGGTCGTTGACTGTGGTAATCAACGGACCGCTGGCCACTGCCGGATCCACCTTAATCTTGTGGAAAAAGATGGGAATAATCGTACCGATAAAACTGGATACAATCATGGCAATAAACAGGGAAAAACCTACAATACCGGAAATCCGAAAGGCTGCTGCCCAGAGGAATCCCTTCAATCCGTGTAAATATAAGGCCACGAAGACAAACGCCAAGGCGCCCAGAATCAAACCGTTGGTGCCGCCGACCCGCATCTCCTTCAGGACGAACTTGAACTTCTCCAAGCCGGAGATTTCCTCATCCATCAACACACGAATGGTCACCGCCAGCGACTGGGTTCCTACGTTGCCGGCCATATCCAAAATCAAAGACTGGAATACCACCACGATGGCCACGGAAGCTACCACCTGATCGAAGATTCCGATGACGGAGCTGGTGGCAAGACCAAGACCTAAGAGTAATAACAGCCACGGAATACGCTTCTTGATGCTCTCCGGAAGGCTCTCGTTCAAATCCTCTTCTGCGGTCAAACCTGCCAATCGTGCGTAATCTTCACCCATCTCATCATCCACTGCCTCGATGATGTCCTGGGAGGTTACGACGCCGATAATCTCGTTCTTCTCATTCAAGACCGGAATAGAATCCTCCGCATAGTCCTTCAACATCTCAATGCTCTCGGAGATGTTGGCATCTGCTGCGATGCTTGGGTAGCTGTGAGAGATAATATCCTCTAGCGGAGATCCGGCTCTGGCAAGAATCAAATCGCGAAGCTCGATGGCACCGCAATACTTCTTGTCCTTGTCCTCTACATAAATGGTATTGATATTGTCATTTTCCTGGGATTGGGAAATCAGTGCACGCATGGCCTGCTTCACGGAGTAATCCTCTTCAATGACGATGAAATTGGTGGTCATCATGCTACCCACTTCATCTTCATCGTAGGAATTGATCAAGCGGACATCGGCGGAAGCCTCAGCCTCCATGAGGCCAATCAGCTTCTCTCTTTGTTCCTCATCCTCGATGTCTTCCAACGCATCAACCGCGTCATCCGCATCCATGTTTTCCAGGACGTCTGCCGCCTGCTCCGGCGTAATCTCGGAGAGATACTCTCCTACATCCTCGATATAAGGGAAAATCTCGGACAAGCGCTCTGCGCCCAGAACGCCGAACAAACGCTGACGATCTTCCTTATCCAACGCCTCGTAAGCCTCCGCAATATCATTCTCATGATAATCGTCGAGGGCTTCCATTAACTGTTCCGCATTTTCATCGGAACGCAAAATATCAATAATTTCCCGGAGTTTGCTATCCTCCAATAATTCCTTTGTTTCCATAGTTTGTCACGAACCACAGTATAAACAAAGTCACGGAGTCGATTGCATAGATGAATAGACGATGGCACTTACCATCAAAACAGAGCTGTTCTATACAAAAAGAGCAGCTACGTATGAGTCTGTAAATGTCTCGTCGCAACATAATCGACTGTGACTGTCACATTTATCCATAGCTGCTCTCCTTTCATTTAAATTCTTGTTAGCGAATTGCCATAAAAAAAGTACCACAAAGGGATAGGATTTGTAAACCCTATTCCGCCGCAACTTCCGCTTTTTTGTACAACGGCGCAATCTCGTTACGCATAATGCGACGCATGAATAAAAGCGCCAAGGTTAAGGATGCCAATTCCGCAATCGGGAATGCCCACCAAACCGCATTGATACCGCCGGCCAACGCCAATACATAGGCAGATGGTAAGAGTACCACCAGCTGACGCACGATGGACATCACCATACTTAATACCCCATGTCCTAAAGCCTGGAACACGGAGGAACATACGATAGATACACCGGCCAAGATGAAGTGGACACTGATGATACGCATGGCAATCACACCCATGGCGGTCATCTGCTCGGATGCAGAAAACAGGCCAAGGAAGAAGGCCGGGAATAGCATAAACAGTGTGGTTCCCACCACCATGATAATCACTGCCGCACGGCTTGCTAAGTAGATAGCCCGCTTGATACGGTCCGGCTTGGCTGCACCGAAGTTGTAGGCAACGATTGGAATCAGACCATTATTCATTCCGAAAATCGGCATAAACACGAAGCTCTGGAGCTTGAAGTACACACCGAAGACCGCTGCTGCCGTGGAGGAGAACATCAGAAGAATCTTGTTCAATCCGAAGTTCATCACAGATCCGATGGCCATCATCACGATGGACGGCGCACCGATGGAATAAATATGTCCTACAATCTCGCCGCTTAAGCGATATTTGCGGAAGTCCAAATGCAATTCCTTATTAAAATGTACGTTGAAATAAATGGCCAGAATGGTTCCTACCGTCTGTCCGAAGATGGTGGCAATGGCTGCACCGGCAACACCCATTTCCGGGAACGGTCCGATACCGAAGATCAACATCGGATCTAAGATAACGTTAATCACCGCACCTACAATCTGGGTGGTCATGGAAAAGACCGTCTTACCTGTCGATTGCAGCAACTTCTCAAATACAATCTGGAAAAATACACCGAAACACAACCATCCGATGATGTGCAAATAGGTAGAACCATAGGCAATGATTTTCTCATCCTTGGTTAAGGCATGGAAAAATGCATCCGTAGTCAGACTGATGCCCACACAGAATACGATGGCCGTAAACAATGCCAGCCAGACACCGTTGACCGCTACCTGGTTGGCACGCTTGAAATTCTTCTCTCCCAAATGTCTGGAAACCAAGGCGTTGATACCTACCGCCGTTCCCGTTGCAAATGCAATCATCAGATTCTGAATCGGGAAGGCTAAGGATACCGCTGTTAAGGCATCCTCTTCGATCATGGCCACGAAGATACTATCCACAATGTTGTACAGGGCCTGTACCAACATGGAAATCATCATTGGGGTGGACATATTCACCAGAAGCTTGCCCACCGACATGGTTCCCATTTTATTCTCTACGATTTGTTCCGAACTCATAAAACTCCTCTTTCTAAAAATGACTCAGGAACCCCGTCCCGGGGAGTCATTACTTGGACCGGGACGCTTATGCTTCCAAGTGCTTGCGCAGGGTCAGTACGTTCTGACCGTCCTCATAGGCATAGGTCACCTCATCCATGGATTTCTTCACCATGTAGATGCCTAGGCCCCCGATCTGCTCACTTTCCGCCTTCGCTTCCACGTCCACATCACCCCATTCTAGAGGATTGAAGGGAACTCCGCAATCAAAAAAAGTAATGATTACATCCGCATCCTGCTCTTCCAGGCGAATCACCGCATCCCCGGTGCCTTCGCCGTAAGCATAGTGTGCAATGTTCACATAAATCTCTTCCACTGCCACGTCCAGCTGCATCTGAGCCTTCATGGGGCAATCCATGGCCTCGAGATGCTCATCCAAAAAAGCAATCACCTGCTCCAAATTTTCAATTGTCGCATTCACTCGAAGTTCTTCCATGCACTTATCCTACCCATTATAACGAACACACATCATGGTAATATCATCAAACTGTGCTGCATCGCCCACAAATTCATCAATATCTGCACGCACGGTCTGTAACAGGTCCTGTGGCATTGCCTCCGGATTCCGGTTCAACGCCTCGATCATGCGGTCGGTTCCATACAAATCTTCTGCCGCATCCGTTGCCTCCGGAACACCATCGGTATAGACAAAAAGGCTGTCTCCCGGATGCAACTGGAAGGTATGCTCCTCAAACGGCACACCGTCCAAAACCGCCACTGCCAGGGAGTGCTTATATACTTCCAGGGTATACGCTCCACCGGCACGCCGAATGGCCGGATGCTCATGGCCTGCGTTGGCTGCCACACCTTCACCGGTAGTTAAGTCCACAATGGCAAACCATACGGTAACGAACAAATCTGCCTCGTTATTTTCACACAACTGCTCGTTGGCGTAGGCCAATACGTCGGACGGGCTACCGCCCATCTTGGCACGGTTCTTAATCAAGGACTTGGCAACTACCATAAACAGGGACGCCGGAACGCCCTTGCCGCTCACATCTGCCATAACAAGACCAAGATGGGTCTCGTCAATCAGGAAGAAATCATAGCAGTCGCCTCCTACTTCCTTGGCCGGGTCCATGGTGGCATAAATATTGAATTCCTTATGCTTGTTGTATTTTTCAAAATCCCTTGGCAGCATGCTGGACTGAATGTCCGTTGCGACCGAAAGCTCACTGGCAATCCGCTGCTCCTTGGCCGTCACTTCCTTCAAATCCTTAATGTACTTCTGGAGAGAATCCGTCATCTGGTTAAAAGAGCCGGCCAGTTCACCAATCTCATCGTCCGTGGCCACATCCGTCCGTCGTTCGAAGTTACCGCCGCTAATCTCCATAACATCTTCTGCTAGCTTCCGCAGCGGATCGGAAATTCGGCTGGTAATTCGACCTACACTCAAGGTAATGATTAACAGAATCACCGCAGAGAGTACCAACAGGTTCTGGATGACCCGCAAGGCTGCTAGAATCACGGAACCGGTAACGGACTGGGTGTTGGCATTGATGCTGTCCCAGATATCATTGGCCGGTGCAATCACGAGGGATACCGGACTGATAATGCACAGAATCCATCCGGTGGAATCAATGGATGCAAAGGCCACATACACACCATCGTCCCCTTCTCCGGAACGCACGATACCGTTCTTATCTGCAAGAATGGTTTTTCCTACTCTGCGCAGGTTGGCATCCTGGGTAGAATCAAAAATGCTAAAGGTCTCTTCGGAATTCGGATCCAAGTATTTGCTGGCAATGATTTTGCCCTCGGAATCCACCATGGTGGCAATATTCGGATCGACGATACCGTCGCTAACCATCGCAGCGTTCAAATCGCTCATTAACACATCCATGGCAATACAGCCGGTGAAGTTCCCGGCTCCGTCGAAGAACGGCGCTACACAGGTAATGGTTAAGCCTCTGCCGTAACCGTCCCAGTAGGTGGAGGTGAAAACAGCGGAGTCCGCCTTTTTGCCCTTGTGATACCATTCCGACTTCTTATATTCGTAGTAATGATTCTCCTCGCCCAAAGCCAACTGGGAGTACTTATCATAGCTGACCATAAGTCCACTCTCGGTTCCAAGATAAATGGAGAGCACGTTTGGATTGCGTTCTACGATGGACGTGAACATATCCTCCATATTACCAAGAAGGGCACTCTCAAAACGCACCGAATCATAGGCCACGGTATCATTCTCCAACAGACGCTGCATAGCCCAGATATTGGCATTCTCTTCCATAGGCCAATCCACCTCACGGCTTGGGTATTCCGACGGACGCTGATAGAGGGCGGTTGCATAATTGGCCGCATAATCAATGGATAAGGAATAGGCCGCAAGCTTCTGTTCTGCCAGCTTGGCCTTGTCTGTTACCTGCATGGTGATACTCTCTTCCAACTCCGTGGTCATGGCACCGGTACTGATGGAAGCTGCATCCTCGCCTAAGGAGGTAGAGCCTTCCACCGCCGAATCCTGGATGACATAGATGGCGGACAAACTGATCACCATAGAAATAATCAACGTCACCATGGAGAACATCAGGGTGGTCATCACCAGCTTCTTGGACACACTGGGTCGGTCCATGCCGTCATACCCCAGTCGTCCCATAATGCCGTCATCTACCATGAGGGTCGCTAGAATCAAGAGAATCCCGCCAATCACCTGATAAACCGTGGCCGGCGTATGTGTGCTTCCCAACAGTCGACTTAGAATCGGATCCATCAACATGGTGATGATAATCTCAGTAGAAAAAATCAAGGATGCGGACAATTCCGATACGTGCTTCTGACAGGAAATCTGAATAATTCCGTAAATAGCACGGATAAAAATACCAATGAATAACGCGCTCACCCAGAAATTCCACTCGGTCGGAATCTCCATGGTAGCCTTGCCCATCAACGCCTGAATGCCCCAGGCAATGAAAGACAAAACAGCGGAAAACAGCATCTGAGTAAAGGTCAGCGCAGAACTGTTCTCACCTTCGCCCAGATTGGAAACGGATACAACGTATACCGCAAAACAAATATCCGCCAAGACCAAATAGATTACATGAATGGAGCCAAACAACGCTTCAATATTGCCACCGAAAATCAAAAGCAACGCAATAATCGCCATCACCGTTGCCACGCCGGAGAAGAAGTTGACCTTCTTGCGTAATAACAACAGAATCGGAGTAACGAAAACGAAGTATAAGCTGACAACGCTGGAAACCGCTACGGAATCCATACCACGGGAACCAAGCAGACTAAAGACGTTAAATCCCGTCAACAGGCAGGCAAAAAACGCACCTTTCCACACCGTGGACTTGCGAAGCCAGATCAGGTGGCGAAAACGCGTGAGAAAAAGAACCGCCATACCGATAAGGTTGGTGATGCAGACGAAGCAAAACGCCGACAACGACTCCGGTACGTTGGTTAAGAATATGTATTGAATAGCTGCAAGGAAGGTAATGAAAATCAACCCGATGGTTGCCATTCCCTTCATGCCATATTTTTCTGCAAACCCCTGATTCAAACCACCCATAGAACACTCCCCGTTTGTTGCTGTTATAACTCGGTTACTATGAATTTCTCTATCATATATTCCGGTCCGTAAGATTCTTTAATCTTCCGTAGTCCCGGCTCCCCCACGTCTTCTTCGAAATTGATATACGCATACCCTTGGCAGTTCAGCTTGGTCGATTCCTGTCGAATCACCCGATAAATACCTTCCACATTCCGATCGCCCTTCTCAATCAGCACATCATAAAAATCATTGTTCAAAGGCACACCGTAGCAGAAGCCCCGCACCCGGCCGTCGATACGAATCACCGTTCCGGTCAGTTCCAATTCCTTGGCATGTTCCAATTGCTTAGCGATACAGGAAAGCTCCCGGAACAAGGCCTCTCCGGTCTCTAAGCGCACGTTGTTATGAAACCACTCCTTGGCAAAATCCAATACTTCCTCTGCATCTTCCGGTTGCATCAAAGCACTACTTGCATGGTCCTCATACTGTCGCCAGAAGGAACGAATCTCCGTCCGACGACGTTCGTGGCGCTTCCCGGCAAAGAGCTCGAAATTCTCTCTGGTAAAGATAAATTCCGCCAAATCCCGATTCTCTTCTACGTGAAACCGTCCCGGAAAAAAAGTTTCCAGCGCATCTACCCGGTCTTTGGTTAGTGTATAGAACTCGGCCTTCTTCCCCTTCAAATGGGCATCTTCCAGTAACTGCTCCCACTGCGCGGCACCCACATTGGCTCCCAGCGGCGGTAAATAGACACAATAGTGCTCATCCTCTAACTTGGTCCGACATACATACAAACACCCATCCAAAATGGCATAGCTATCCCCGTATTTTTCCGACAGGGACCACATGCTTACCGGCGAAAGCTGGCAAGAGCCTTCGCCGTATAAGGATGTGTACCCATAGATTGTCTTAAAATTCTCCGGTAATACAGGAGCAAACTCCATTTTCATGAAACGTCTCCTATTGTGGCTTCACTTGTGCTTGTTGTTGAACCGGCTGATTGTTGTATTTCCCCTTTGCATCCGGAACAACTTTTTCCTCGGCTTTCGATTTCTTTAAGAGTTCTTCTTCCTTCTTAACATCCTGCATGGCCTTCTGCATTCGCTCATGAACATTGGCAAC
>JAGDAL010000240.1 GCA_017959525.1 Lachnospiraceae bacterium
TTGCTGTCGCTTGTAGCGGCAACAACGATGAACGGGCAGACCGTGCTGAAGGGCGACATGAACAACGATGGCGTGATAGACATCTCCGACGTGACCGCCCTCGTGAACGTGGCTGTAGGCCATACACAGGCCGAAGCCAGCACTGCATTCTATGCAAATTTCGTAGATTTCAAGTTGAAAAATAAGGCTCCACAGCAGCAGGAGCAGGCGAAGCAACCGGCAGAACCACAAAAAGATGCACTCTCAAATAATCCGAAGGCTCCGAATGGTCCTCTCTTTAACATGTGACGCCGATGAAGTAGTTATTCAGGTGTAAAAAATCAGTCCATTCATAAGTTTATGCCAAGATGTAAAACAATTTGCTTTTTATTTCAAAGTTTCATACAATATTATTGTGACTATTCTAGTTATCTGTTTTCTATTTGCAGATTACGGTGGTTCACGGGGAAAACTTTGAGAAAAAAATATGGCAGCATGCACCGAAGTGGCAAGCGAAAGGGTGTTACTTATGAACGGAGAATTAATCGTACGTACATACAGTGATATGGTCTATGGAGTTGCGATGCGGTATGTAAGAAATCGTACGGATGCTGATGATGTATTTGCCGATGTTTTTTATCGATATTTTCGCCGGGAACGGGTCTTCGAGAACGAAGAACACCGTAAAGCGTGGTTATTAAGGGTAACCATCAATGCATCCAAAGATTTCCTTATCAAACGCAAATATGACGTAAACATTGATGATGATATGTTTGACGAATCTCAGATTGCCGTTTCTTTTTCCGGAAAGGGGATTTCCCAGGAAGAAGTAATGGATGTGCGTAATGCGCTCAAACAGCTGAAGGAGGAGCGCAGGGAGATTATCGAACTATACTATTTCAATGGTTTTACGACAAGAGAATTATCCGACATGCTGCAACGATCAGAGAATACCATAAAATCTGAACTGTTACGTGGAAGACAAGATTTGAAAAAAATTCTTTCAAAGTAAGAGGAAGACATATGGATGATCGAAAAATAGAACTGGTGCTGAAAACCTTAGGGGAATGTGTTCCCCGGGCACCGGAAAAAACAGTAGAAAAAATAGCCTCGGATGTTCGTGCGTTGGAAAAACAACGGAAAGAGCGTGAAGAGGAAGAACAGCGTCGGGGGAATAGAGTGAAACCAATCAAAGAAACAGAGCACACTCCAGAAAAAGGAAAGGGAGGACCGGTATTATGATGAATGCATTAATGACAAGAATGATGGTAGCAGTTGCAACAGCTCAGGCAACAACCGGAAATGTGGATTTATCAAATGTAACATCTCCGATTATTGGATTGGTGAATTCCATTTTGAACGCAGCCATTCCATTGGTTGCAGCAGTAGGCGCCTTGTATTGTGTCCTTCTGGGCGTGAAATATGCCAAGGCAGAAGAGCCGCAGGATCGTGAGAAGGCAAAACAGCATTTAAAGAGTGCCATTATCGGCTTCGTATTGATTTTCGTATTGGTAGTAGCACTTCGTATCGCTACACCGATTTTGACCGATTGGATGAATGCAAACTCATAAACGATAGGAAGGAGACATTCCTATGGCTGGATTACGGGGAAAGAAAAAAAGCATAGCACTCACCATGTCTGCAGTACTCGTAATGACCGGTGCACTTCTTCCGGCTAGTCGGGTAAATGCGAATCTTCTGATACTGACAGAGGACGTCCTGTTTGGTAAAGAGGAGGATCCGGTAGAAGTAGAGGAATATGACGAGCCGATTACGGCGGAGATGTTGAATGACGTCTTCGGCGAGGTGGTGTTCTACCGCTGGGAGCGGGTGAACCGTAACACCTATCCTACCGATACGGAGTGGCATCCAACCTTATTGGTTTGGCAGAACAATGCCGGAAGGGACGATGGATACATCGGTTGCGTCGCACCGGGTGATATCTATATGGGTCCGGAAGCCAGGCCGGTGGAAGGGGTTACCAACAAGTTCAGCCGTAGTGACCCCATCTACAAAAGCCAGTTCAAAGACAGTGGCCAGATGGAAGAGTCGGAAACCTATTACATGCGTTTAACGGATCGGGCAGAGGGCATCGATGTGGGAAGTGATCCCCAGGTGAAGACCTACCGGGATATTTTCTATACCGATGACAGCCGGGATTGTTTGTATGTGAAGTATGGCAAACGTGATGATGACAACGAAGGCCTGGATGATAATGACGCACCGGTTTATATGATCAAAATGACCAGTGCTCCCGGAGTCAATCGGGATTATATCCTAGAACCCGGTGGTAACGGTGGACAGTCCTGGATGAAGATTCACCATAACGAGTATGGATATGAGTGGTCTTTCATGTCCGTAAAACGCTCCGGTCGCGGTGATGTATTCCGTGTTTTTTACAACAAGGACTCCGAGGACGATCCGACCCTTGCAGTAGGTAGTTACAAGCGATTTATGCATGTACGTTCCGAAGATCGTGAGCAGGATTTATTCAAGTGGTTTATCGGAACGAAGCTTCGTTATTCCGCCATCAAGGGTGATACCAGCGTTCGAGACGGACAGATTCTGTCCATCAGCGCCAGCAATTATGTAGATGCCGGGGGAAGCAATGAGAGCCAGCAGGGTGTCATTCTTCCGAAGGGACGGACCATTACCGTGGAGAAGGGTGGAATTCTATCCATCAGCGGTGATTTCATTAATAACGGAACAATCATCAACAACGGAGGAACCATTCTGATTCAAAAGGGTGGTACTCTATTCCCATTCCTGCAGGGAACCAATCCTTACGAAGACGGTTGTGGCACGTTAAAGTGTAATGCCGGCGACATCATTGTGGAAGAGGGCGGTAACCTCTATGCAGGGTTCAACTGTGCAATGACGGATGGCACCACAAGGGCGGTTGCGCCGTTCTGGCTGGATAACAATTCCACCTTGGTGAATTACGGCGTGGTTTGCTGTGGAGAAATGCGACTGGGAAGTGCAGCGGTTGTGGAAAACCGCGGCAATGGCAAAATCTATACCTGTCTCTGGGAAGAGGAGTGGGGAAGCTTCACAGACATGCTAAAAGATAACAATACGAAGCTGGTCACGGGAAAAACGGATAAGCTCTATGGACTTCGTTATTTCGAAACCGGAACATGGCAGGCGAAAAGCACGATTTCCGGAGCAGATATGTACGGAGGAATCGGTGTTATTCGTGATGGCATTAAGATTCCGCCAACTGTCTATGTGACCCAGAACGGAGCCAAAAATATTATCAATCCGGACACGGATTGGAATTCATATTTTATCACACCGAAGCGAATTATCATGGGGACATTGAGGCTATGAAAGATTTCTTGAAGCGTATCGTAAATTCAATTCAACCCGGGAGATTCATCAGTATTCTATTTCTTGGAATCATAGGGCTCGGAGTAGTGGGTTTCGCACTTCGAACCTTGGGAGACTATGTGCGTTCTTTTGGGTCCGCCCAGGGATTTCAAATATATCCACACTACTTCTTAGAGTGGCAGACCTGGCTGATTGGAGCGCTGCTGATTGTGATCGGTTCGCTGTTATATCTTTTGTCCGGAAATAACATGAATCGGTTATTCGGATCCAACAAGGACCTTCTGGGCAAGGACGGCAAGGCAGAAGTGGTGCGTGGTTCTTTGGAGAACAGCCGATTCCTTACGGATAAGGAACGGGATTCCTATTTTCCGGGTGCTCCTTATGAAGGCTTAAAAGACGTGAAGAAGGATGGTATTCCGGTCCGGGCGGTATTGGATAAGAAGAACCACCTCCAGGTCAATTTCCTATCCGGAGCCCATTCTCTGATTATCGGTGCTACCGGTAGTGGTAAGACCACCACCTTTATCAACCCGATGATTCAGCTTCTTGCAGCAACCAATTGCGGAAGCTCCATGATTATGACAGACCCGAAGGGAGAGCTTTTTTCCCTGCATTCCCAGTTCTTAAAGGAACGGGGATATGAGGTGCTGTTACTGGATTTGCGTGATACCTATTCCTCCAGTCGATGGAATCCGCTGGGGGATATTTATGATATGTACCAGGACTATGTCCATGCCGGGGAAGGCGTCATTGCCCATCGTGACAATATGAGCGATTATCCGGATTTAAACAAACCGGACGGAGAGGCAGAGGACGGAGCGTTCTGGTGCGAGTGGAAAGGGAATGCATATGCGGACCCATCCCATTGCCTGGATGACGTGGTGGTAAAACGCCAGCAGATTTTTGATGAAATGTATGAGGACCTGAATGATTTGATCTCCGTAATCTGTCCGGTAGAGAACGAGAAGGATCCGCTATGGGAGAAGGGCGCCAGATCTGTAATTATGGCGACTTGTCTTGCAATGCTGGAAGATTCCGAAGATGAACGCCTAGGCATGACCAAAGATAAATTCAATTTCTTTAATATCAATAAAGCTCTAACAAATTCTGAGAATAACTTTGCAGTGCTAAAAGATTATTTCGAAGGACGAGGCTCCTTATCACAGGCGTACACCTTATCCAGACAGGTGCTCTCTGCTGCAGAGCAAACCATGTCCAGTTATATGTCCATAACGTTTGACAAGTTAAATATGTTTAATGACCGCGGTCTGTGTGGTTTGACCAGTGCAACGGATGTAGATGCTGCATCCTTCGCAGAGAAACCGACCGCGCTGTTTATGAAAATTCCGGATGAGAATGATACCCGTCATGGTTTGGCTGCGGTATTCATTCTCTGTATGTACAAGGCCCTGATTAAGGTGGCAAGTTCCAGAGAAGACCTCTCTCTTCCGCGCAATGTATATTTCATTCTCGATGAGTTCGGTAACATGCCAAAAATCGAGAAGTTCGACAAGATGATCACCGTAGGTCGAAGCCGTAAAATCTGGTTCAACATGGTGGTACAGTCCTACTCCCAGCTGTCCAATGTATACGGTAATGAAGTAGCGGACATTGTGAAGTCCAACTGTGGTATGAAGATGTTCATCGGTTCCAACGATATCGGAACCTGCGAGGAGTTCTCCAAGCTCTGCGGTAACATGACGGTTCGTACCACGTCCACATCTGCAAGTATCGGAGCCAAGGAAGGGGATATCAATTTATCGGCCCAGACCCAGGTTCGACCACTCATCTATCCGAGTGAGCTTCAGATGTTAAATAACAAGGAATCAACGGGAAATGCCATTATCGTAACCTTTGGTAATTACCCACTTCGAACCAAATACACCCCAAGTTATATGTGCCCGTATTACAAGATGGGCCAGATGGACTTGGGAGAGATTCGTTCCCACATGTTCCGTGCGGATGACGTCTACTATGATTTGGAAGAGCGTAACAAATTGATACTGGGTTCATAACGAAGAGGATGTTGTCTATGGTTCTGTTACAGTACTTAATTCTGCTTCCATTCGTTGCAAGTGTAATGGTAGCACCTGAAGTGAATATGGATTATGAAGGATCCGTAGATATCTACAGCGGAGCACCGGTCTTAGCAGAGGATGTCTCCTTGGCCCAGACCGTGTCCCTATCAAACGGAAGCAGTTATGACCGGAGTAGCCATACCTTCTGCTATCCGGTGAGTGGGTACGATACCCCGATTCAGTCCACAGTGGCAGACGGAATGATCACCACGGATCCGGTTGCAATTACGATTCCGGAGAATCTTGGAGTGGAACTCTATCTGGACGGAAAAGTGATGGAGCAGGCGGATTTCGCAGCACTGTCCACCCCGGGAAGCTACGCCTTGCTCATTAGCTCGGCAGAATCCCAGCGTCAGGTATTGACCTTCGATATTGTATCGAAAAAAACAGGAAAGCTTACCAGCTATTCCCTTCCGGATGGCTTCCTATTGCAGGAGGTTCGTATTGATGGTGTTGCCCAATCCATAAATTACAGCGGTAGCGTGGATTTTACCACAGAAGGCAACTATGAAGTGAACTACCGATGCACGGCCTCCGGGATTAGTTATACCCTTCGGGTGACCATCGATCATACGAATCCGGAAGTGACCTTCGAGGGAATCGAGAACGGTATTGCCAGAGGCCCTGTAACCATGACCGGGCTTGCAGATGGAGACCGGGTAACGGTGACTTTTAACGGAGATGATGTACATGCTCCGGCCAACGGTATCTTTCGTTCCGTTGGAAAATATGTGGTTGTGGTGACGGATGATGCCGGAAA
>JAGDAL010000241.1 GCA_017959525.1 Lachnospiraceae bacterium
CCTTCACCGGGCGGAAAGTCCCCAGACCAACATGCAAGGTAACCTCTGCGATCCGCACACCCATATCCTGCACTTCCTGCAATAACTCCTTGGTAAAATGCAGTCCGGCCGTAGGTGCTGCAGCAGAACCGTCATACTTGGCATACACCGTCTGATAGCGGTTCTTATCCTGCAACTTGTGGGTAATGTACGGAGGCAGTGGCATCTCGCCAAGCTGATCCAAAATCTCCTCGAAGATACCCTCGTAGGTAAACTGAATCTTGCGGTTACCGTCCTCAAGCACGTCCACAATCTCACCATGTAATAGTCCGTCACCAAAAGAAATCTTTGCACCAACGCGACACTTCTTGCCAGGACGAACCAAGCACTCCCAGATAGCATCCTCTTCACGCTTTAAGAGAAGAATCTCGATAGCAGCTCCAGTATCTTCTTTGACACCATAAAGACGTGCCGGAATAACTTTCGTATTATTAAGAACTAAGCAATCGCCAGGCTTCAGATACTGTTTGATGTCATAAAAATGGTGATGAGAAACTTCACCACTCTGCTTATTCAAGACCATCAAGCGAGAGCTTGTTCTATCCTCCAGCGGATCCTGTGCTATTAATTCTTCCGGCAGTTCATAGTCGTAATCTTTTACATCATAAATATGTTCCATACTAAATCCAATCTAAAATACTGCCCCACCCTTGCGGTGATGCCCATATTCTTTGCTAGACACGCTCCCGCTAAGGTTTTGCTCGTAGCGGACACTACGCAATCAATAGATTGCTAGTGCCGACGGCAAAACATTGTCTTTGCAAAGAATAGGACATCCACCTTGCGGGTGGGGAATATTAAAATTCTTTACTATGCTCTTAATGTTGCATTGAGCTTATCTTTTAAGTCAGCAAGAATCTTTTCTACAAAGCCTTCAACCTTTTTGCCCTTCAACTCCTCATCTCTTGGAGTGAATACAACGGAGAAAGCCATGCTCTTCTTATCTGCACCCAACTGGCTGCCTTCGTATACATCGAACAACTTAACAGAGGTAACATAGTCGCATGCAGCATAAATCAACTTTTCAATCTGGCCACAGGATACATTCTTGTCAACAACGAATGCAAAGTCACGCTTCTCCTCATCGTACTTAGAGATTGGTGTGAATACACGTGCTTTTCCGTAGTACTGAGACAAAACGCGCAGGTCTAACTCAGCAACAAAAGCGTCTACTACCATGTCTAGCTCATCTGCAACCTCATATGATACTTTTCCAACATAACCGATGGTCTCACCATTGCAGGTGATGCTTGCGGTCTGGTACGGATGTAAGAAGGTCTTGGTGCTCGCTTCATAGTCGAAGGAAACACCTAAGGTATCAGCCACTACATCACAGAGACCCTTAATAGAGAAGAAGGACTCCTCTTTTCCGAAGGTTCCGATGCAGATAGTCTCACGCTCATCCGGGTATTCAGTCAATGGCAAGCTCTTTGGAATGAAAATATTGCCAAGTTCGAAGATGCGTCCAGAAAGGATGCCCTTCTTCTGGTTTCCAGCCATAGCGCGTAACATCTGAGGTGCTAACGTTGTTCTCATCAAAGACAAATCTACATTGATTGGATTCATAAGCTGGATTGCCTTGCGTTCCTTGGCATCTTCCGGTAAACCAATCAAATCCAAATCAGATGGTGAGAAGAAAGTATAATGCTTTCCTTAAAATGCTCCAGCTGCACAAAGAGCTCTCTTGATGCGAAGCTCATTCTTCTGACGTAAATTCAAGCCTCCCATCGTAACCTTAGCAGTTGGCATGAAGGTTGGGGTTACATGATCATAACCGTACATACGGATGACTTCTTCCGCAACATCCGGATAATCCTCCATATCTTCACGATAAGCAGGAATCTGTAAGGTCAGCTCATCTCCGTTGATGGTTGGCTGCATATGAAGGTTGGTTAAGATGCGTACGATATCATCGTTCGGTACGGTAATACCAAGGACACCGTTTACCTTGTTAACGCTCACCTTCATCTCGTGTGGTTCTACGGAGTTGCCGGTGTTATCTTCAAAATGAGAGGAAGATACGGTACCGCAGCCCAACTCTTCTACTAAGTGCAATGCACGCTTCATCGCAAGTACGGTGGTGTACTCATATACACCCTTGGAGTACAGTGCAGAAGAATCGGAAGCCTGTCCCAATGCACGGGAAGACTTACGGATGTTGTCACGGGCGAACTTGGCAGCCTCGAACATAACCGCTGTGGTGTCATCCTTAATCTCAGAGTTCAAACCACCCATGATACCTGCCAATGCAACCGGCTTCACACCGTCGCAGATGACCAGGTTCTGATCGTTCAACTCGAATTCTTTCTCATCTAAGGTCTGAATCTTCTCGCCGTTATTTGCACGACGAACATTGATTTTGCCACCCTCTAAATAGGAGTAGTCAAATGCATGCATCGGCTGTCCCAACTCTTTTAATACATAGTTGGTAATATCAACCATGTTGGAAATCGAACCAATTCCGGTAAGAGCCAGACGGCGTCTCATCCATGCAGGAGAAGGTCCGATTTTTACATCATATACATAATGTGCACTGTAACGTGGGCATAAATCCTTGGCATCGACACTAACAGAGAAATCATCTGCCAATGCATCATGCTCGGTAAAATCAATGGCTGGAGCCTTCAGCTCTTTGCCAAGAACTGCTGCTACTTCTCTTGCAATACCGTAGATACTCTGGCAGTCCGGACGGTTTGCGGTAATAGCAATATCATAAATCTGATCATCAAGACCTAAGATTGGCTTTACGTCTGCGCCAACCTCGGCATCTTCCGGAAGAA
>JAGDAL010000242.1 GCA_017959525.1 Lachnospiraceae bacterium
GCAAGGCGCTGTGGTTTACCTTTATTTCCGGCGAGATTTTTATTATTTTGGCAGTTGCCGGAGTGCTTTGCTTCCCGGATGAGATTATTCGCATCTTCCGTGATGATCCACTCGTTGTAGAGATTGCCCATCGTGCGTTGATTCTTCAGATGTTGGTACTTCCGACTTTGCCGCTTTGTGTGGTAACGGAGATGACCTTCCAGTGCACCGGCAAGAAGATGGGAGCGGCGATTCTATCGTCCTTGCGCGGCGGTGTCTTTTTCCTGCCGGCCCTTGTCATTCTTACGAAAGTACGTGGCCTCTCCGGTATTCAGGAGGCGCAGCCGCTGGCTTATGTCTTAAGCTTCTGTGTATCCATTCTGTTCTTAATCGGATACTTACAGCGGATGCCGCGGGAGGATGATCCGGTACAAAAACCTAGGACTTCCTAAGATTTTGTGATAGGATAATGCTAACTGAGAACGGAGGACGACTATGTACCGAATGGATGGCCGCGTGGCCTTTAGCGATATTAATGAGCGAGGATACTTATCGATTGTGGGAATCCTGGATTACCTGCAGGATTGCTGTACCTTCCATTCGGAGGATGTGGGCTATTCGGTAGAGCGATTGAAGGAAGAACATCGTGGATGGTTTGTGACCTCCTGGCAGATTAAGGTGCATGACTTGCCGAAGCACGGTGAGCGCATCGTGGTGAAGACCATGCCAACCCAGGTGCGTGGCATGATTGGCGAGCGTTATTTTCTGATTCAGGATGGGGCAGAATCCCATACCTACATTGAAGTGAAGTCTCTGTGGGTATTTATGGATACGGCAGAGTACAAGCCGGCCCGTTGTCCGGACGGAATGGCAGAGGCGTTTTGCTTGGACCGGGCACCGGAAGGAACCTGGGGACCGCGGAAGATTGTGCTTGGAGAGAACGCCGAGGGAGTGTATACTTTTACGGTTGCCAACTGGCAGTTGGATACCAACCACCACATGAACAACAAGCGCTATGTGGAACAGGCAGTGACGCTGTTGCCGGCGGATTTTCGCATTGGCGGCATGCGTATTGAATATAAGAAGCAGGCCACACTGGGTGATGTCATCCATGTGAAGCAGGTAGCGTTGGAAAACGGAATACAGGTATGGCTCTCGGATGAAGGGGACGATCTGTATTTCATAATGGATTTTTATAGAAGTGATGAGGAATAAGTGATGTTACAGTTAGGTGAATTTCAGACACTAACAGTGATAAAAAAAGTAGAGTTCGGTGTATATTTGGCAGAGGATGCCTCCGCCGAAGAGCGGGTATTGCTCCCGAAGAAGCAGGTGCCACAGGGCGTGCGTTTAGGAGACACGATCAATGTGTTTTTATACCGCGACTCCGATGATCGTATGATTGCCACCTGCGAAGAGCCGAAGCTTGTGATGGGCGAGTATGCCCTGCTTCGCGTCAAGGAAGTGTCCAAGATTGGTGCCTTCTTAGACTGGGGCTTGGAGAAGGATTTGTTCCTTCCATACAAGGAAATGGGAGCGAAGGTACGGGAAGACGATGAGATTCTCGTACGTCTTTATATTGATAAGAGTGGCCGTTTGTGTGCCAGCATGAAGCATCTCTATGAGATGTTATCCTGTGATTCTCCGTACAAGACCGGAGATGATGTGACCGGACGTATTTATGAGTTCGGACATGACTTCGGAACCTTCGTAGCGGTGGATGACAAGTACTCCGCCATGATTCCGGCCTTTGAGGATGTATCCAATCTGCGCCTTGGTCAGGTGGTTCGTGCCAGAGTCACCCACGTGAAGGAAGATGGTAAGCTGGATCTGTCCATTCGCGAGAAGTCCTATTTACAGATGGATGTGGATGCGGCGAAGCTGATGGAACTCTTAGAGTCTTACGGCGGTGTCCTTCCTTTTACCGAGAAGGCATCACCGGAAGTCATTAAGCGTGAGACCGGTATGACCAAGAATGCATTCAAGCGTGCGGTAGGTCGTCTCTACAAGGAGCGCCATATTACATTAGAGGATGGCAAGATTCGTTTGAACACCGCGGGACAGTAGTTCCGGTGAATATATAAGGAAGAAAAGAGGTAACCAACATGAAAAAAGTAATCGCAACCGACAAGGCTCCTGCAGCAATCGGACCATATTCCCAGGCAATTGAAGTGGGCAATGTGGTATATACCTCCGGTATTATTCCGGTGGTACCTGCAACCGGAGAGATTCCGGAAGGTTCCGTGGCTCAGGCAAATCAGGCCTTCGAGAATCTGTCTAACTTATTGCAGGCAGCAGGAACATCCATGGACAAGGTCATTAAGACCACCGTATTTATTAAGGAGATGAATGACTTTGCTTCCATTAATGAAGTATATGCCAAGTTCTTCCCGGAACCATATCCGGCTAGAAGCTGTGTCGAAGTCGCTCGCCTTCCGAAAGATGTTATGCTTGAGATTGAGGCAATTGCAGAGAAGTAATCAAAAAGAAGGTGACGCCTTAGGACGCCACCTTCCTTTTTGTTTACCTACACGGACATGTCGAAGTTGCTGCCAACGTTCGGATTCACAGATAACTCCATTGCAGCAGGTGGCATGCTGTTAAGCATAGCAACCTCGCCGGCGGCCTGTTCCTTGGTATCATTCAAGGTCTTGGCCATAATGGCGGTACCTACTTCACCGAGAGATTGTGCCGCAGACATGTTCATTGAAAGTAATCCAATATCCATGGGACACACCTCCATTTCGATAAACAGGTAAATATTTACCTACAATAATTATGACATGGTTTTTGGGAACAGGCAAGGAAACGAATTTCTTTGAAAAGGTGTTGACAAAGTGAAAACCAGAGGGTATATTGATAATAGATTTTATGCAATTTAATTTTACGATACTTTTTATAGACTGTTTTTGAAAAGGAGAAGCTATGTTGTACGATGTAATTATTATTGGTAACGGACCTGCAGGTTTGTCTGCAGCAATTTACGGCATGCGTGCCGGCCTGAAGACATTGGTATTATCCGATAATCCAATGAGCGGTGGACAGATTGCTACGACTTATGAGGTAGATAACTATCCTGGTCTTCCGAAGATCGGCGGAATGGAACTTGGGGATAAGTTCGAAGAGCATGCGAAGGCTCTTGGAGCAGAGTTCCGTCAGGCATCTGTATCTTCCATCGAGGACAAGGGTGACGTTAAGGTTGTTGTTACCGACAAGGAGAGCTTAGAGACCAAGACAGTTGTTCTTTCCATCGGAGCAGACCACAGCAAGCTTGGTGTTCCTGGCGAGAAGGAATTAACCGGTATGGGCGTATCCTACTGTGCAACTTGTGACGGCGCTTTCTTCCGTAACAGAGTCGTTGCTGTTGTTGGTGGTGGTGATGTTGCTTTGGAGGATGCAATCTTCCTTTCCAGATTCGCTTCCAAGGTATACCTGATTCATCGTCGTGATGAGTTCCGTGGAGCAAAGGTGCTTCAGGAGCAGGTAAAGGCCAATGAGAAAATCGAGATCATCTATGACACGGTTGTAGACGAGGTGGTTGGTAAGGATGCAGTTGAGTGCTTGCGCTTATCCAACAAGAAGACCGGTGAGCAGTGTGAGCTTCCGGTAAACGGTGTATTCATGGCAGTTGGTACCAGACCAAACGTTGCCGGCATTCAGGGATTGCCGGAGCAGGATGAGAAGGGATACTTGGTAGCCGGTGAAGATTGCGCAACCAGCATTCCTGGAATCTATGCAGCAGGTGATGTTCGTACCAAGCAGTTACGTCAGGTAGTTACCGCAGCTGCTGACGGAGCAAATGCAATTACTTCTATTGAGAGATACTTAAACGGTCAGAATTAATAATTGATACAAATTGTTACAAAAGTGGGGCAGACTATTGGTCTGCCCTACTTTTCTATTATGGCAGGAATGCCTTGACACTGCGTGAATGACTTGATATAATAGCCCATGTAAAAAGTTGTAACAAATTCGTAATAAATGTTAAATCTTTAATAGATTTTTGTACTTGGAGGATATTTTACTCATGAATCGCAATCGCAGAAATAAAATGGTTTCTTTCGCAATCGCAGCAAGCTTACTTGCTGCAAGCAGCGCGATTACTACCGTAGGAGCACCGCTTGCCGGAGCATCCGCAGTTGTATCCGGTAGTGAAGCCGGTTCTTATTCTACATTAGCCGGAATCAATCTGACTCTTGCAAATATGGCAGCCAATGCCAATAAGGCAGTGAGCACTTCCGGTTCTGAGACTGAGAGCGTAGAGGCAACTGCTCAGGTTATCCAGAGCGCAGCTGAGGCACAGAGCGAATACGCTAGCATCGGTGTAGCTCAGGTGAATGACTTTGTTAACGTTCGTGACACCGCATCCGAAGAGGGTGAGGTTGTCGGTAAGTTATATAACAACTCTGCATGTAATGTAGAGGGTGAGGAGAACGGCTGGTACAAGATTACTTCCGGTAATGTTGTTGGCTATGTTAAGAGTGAGTTCGTAACCGTAGGTGACGAAGACCTAGCTCGTTCCGTATCCCGTCGTGTAGCGAAGGTTACTGCAGATACCTTATACATCCGTAAGGAAGCTACGACTGATTCTTCTATCGTAGGTTCTCTTCCGAACGGAGATGACGTAACAGTAGTTGATGAGTCTGCCGCAGATACCGGTTGGGTTCGCGTATCCATCCCGAACTTCGGTGACGGCGCAGATGATGAAGGATTTGTATCTACCGAATTCGTAGTTCTTGCAACTGAGTATACTTACGCTGAATCCAAAGAGGAAGAGGAAGCTCGTCTTGCTAAGGAAGAAGCTGAGAAGAAGGCAGCACAGGAAGCTGCTGCAAGAGAAGCTGCGAAGAAGAAATCCGCAGCAGCTGCAGCACAGGCACAGGCCGCTGCAGAAGAGAGCTCTTCTTATTCCGCACCTGCAAGCTCTAATGGACAGGCAGTTGTTAATTACGCTAGCCAGTTCGTTGGTAACCCATATGTATATGGTGGATCCAGCTTGACGAACGGAACAGACTGCTCCGGATTCGTAATGAGTGTTTACTCTGCATTCGGTGTAGGCTTGCCACACTCCTCCAGTGCCGATCGTGGTGTTGGATATGCGGTTAGCACAGCTGACATGCAGCCTGGTGATATCGTTTGCTATAGTGGTCACGTAGCTATTTATGCCGGCAACGGAACCATCGTACATGCAGCAAATGAGAGCCTGGGAATTACCTACTCTAACGTATACTACAGCAACATCTTAGCTGTACGTCGAATTTTCTAATGTTATGATATGGAAACGGGCTACGGTAAGTGGCCCGTTTTTTTTACGCAATATGTTACAAAATACAGAATTCGTTAAAGTTTTCCGTAAGATGTTTTTTTGCTACGAAACGAGTTTTTGGATATCTTGTACAATTCTTGTGGAAACTGTACAGCGAAAACGAGTGCGCGTGGATAAGTGGATAACTTTATCCACGTCTGAAAGCTGAAAACCCCGAAAAATCATTTTATAAACGAAGATATCCACATTATCCACACAAGTACACAGAAACCCGGTGGATAAGGCGAACGGTTGTTTTGTGCAACCCATATAAAGAATGGGGTTTTTTATAAAAATCTTTGACTTTTGAATAATCAAATAGTTTAAGAAGATTACAAGCAATTCAGACAATGTAATATATGAGACATAAGATATTACATAATTTAAGGGCAATATTCACATATTCGTAACATATGGTCAACTGCAAAAGAATTACAGAGAAATAATGTTTAGATTCCCGGCCAACAAATGCAAAAGTTACAAAAGAGAACGATTTTAATCTTCACTTTTTTAGCAATTTATATTACACTTAATGCGAAGTATTGTAATTTTAGAGTAAAAACATTCGATTGAATTGTTAAAAATGTATAAAGGGAGGTTAGGGAATGATTTCGAACCAGATATTACAGAAGACCATAGATGGTTTGGCGCAAATTACGAAAGTTGGATTTGCGGTATATGATCTGGATGGCGATGTTTTGGCGTCTACAATTCCTGAGCCTGCAGAGTATGTGAAACCTGTTGTAGATTTTGCAGCATCTCCTGCAGAGAGCCAAGTAGTATTCGGTTGTCAGTTATATAAGATCTTTGATGATCTGCAGCCGGAGTTTGTTCTTCTTTCCAAGGGAGAGGGAGAAGAATCCACCGTCATCGGCAAGGTAGCAGCATTCCAGATTCGTGAGCTTTTGGTAGCTTACAAGGAACGCTTCGACAGAGATAACTTTATTAAGAATCTCTTATTGGATAACTTACTGTTGGTAGATATCTATAACCGTGCCAAGAAGTTGCACGTAGATATCGACGCTAAGCGTGTAGTTATGATTGTAGAGACCGGCACCGGCAAGGACGGTGACGAGATTGATCGTGTGCGCAGCATCTTCGGCGGCAAGTCTAAGAACTTTGTTACCGCAGTTGATGAGCAGAATATTATCGTTGTCAAAGAGGTAGGAGAGAATGACACCTACGAAGACATCGAGAAAACAGCGAAGGTCATTGTGGATGCATTTTCTGACCGTGGGGAAGGCCAGGTGCGTGTATCTTACGGAACCATCGTTAGCGAGATTAAGGAAGTTTCCCGTTCTTATAAGGAAGCTGCCATGGCATTGGATGTCGGTAAGATTTTCTTCCAGGAGAAGAATGTCATTGCCTATTCCGTTCTTGGTATCGGCCGTTTGATTTATCAGTTGCCGATTCCGTTGTGTAAGATGTTCATCCAGGAGATTTTTGAGAAGAAGTCTCCGGAAGAATTTGATGAAGAGACTTTGGTTACCATCAACAAGTTCTTTGAGAACAGCCTGAATGTGTCTGAGACTTCCAGACAGTTATATATCCATCGTAACACCTTGGTATATCGTTTGGACAAGATTCAGAAGAGCACCGGTTTGGATCTTAGAACGTTTGAAGATGCAATCACATTTAAGATTGCGCTGATGGTAGTTGAGTATATGAAGTATATGGAAGACCAGAACTTCTAAGAAAGGCATTGTTTTTATGATCAGATTAGAGCATGTAAGCAAGACTTACGAAGCTGGAGTACAAGCAGTTACAGACGTCAGTCTTCATATTGCTCCGGGTGAATTTGTATTTATCGTAGGAGACAGTGGATCCGGCAAGTCCACCCTTATCAAACTTTTATTGAAGGAACTGAATCCGACCCACGGCAAGATTATTGTGGGTGGTAAGGATTTGGAGAAAATCAATCGACGCCAGATTCCGAGATATCGTCGTAATGTCGGCGTCGTATTCCAGAATTTCCGTCTGTTGCAGGACCGTAACGTCTATGAGAATGTTGCGTTTGCAATGCGCGTGGTAGAGGCTCCGAAGAAGGATATTAAGCGTAAGGTTCCGACCATTCTTTCCTTGGTTGGCTTAGCAGCGAAGTATCGTTCCCTTCCGAAGCAGCTCTCCGGTGGTGAGCAGCAGCGTGTAGCCATTGCAAGAGCTTTGGTGAACGAGCCGAAGATCCTTTTGGCCGATGAGCCGACAGGTAACCTGGACAACCGGAATGCATGGGAAATCATGAAGCTTCTGGAGGAGATTAATCAGCGTGGAACCACCGTGGTGGTTGTTACTCATAACATGGATTTCATCAAGACCATGAATAAGCGCGTCATCACCATCAAGAAGGGTGTTGTCGTAGATGATCAGGGAGGAGAGGAAATCTAATGAGACTTAGTACGTTATCTTATAATTTCCGCCAGGGTATTGTTAACATCTGGAAGAACAAGATGTTTTCGCTGGCATCCATGGCGACGATGACCGCCTGCATCTTCCTGTTAGGTGTGTTCTAGTCCATCGGTGTGAACTTCGAATCCATGGTACGGAATGCCGAAGAAGGCGTTGCAGTTACCGTATTGTTCGACGAGGGCATTTCCCAGGAACAGATTGATTCCATTGGGGAAGCGATTTCCGCCCGTAACGAAGTTGCCAAGTATGAATTCATTTCTGCTGAGGAAGCTTGGGAATCTTACAAGGTAGATTACTTCAACGGTGATGAGGATGCGGCTTCCGTTTTTGCGGATGACAACCCATTGGCCAACAGTGCCAGCTATGCCATCTATCTGAATGACGTATCCATGCAGAACAGCTTGGTTGCATATTTGGAAGAATTGGATGGTGTTCGTGAAGTACATTATTCCGACGTGGCGGCCAAGACCTTAACCGACTTCAACCGTTTGATTAAGTATATTTCCTTCGGCGTTATTGCAATCCTGATTGCAGTTGCAGCCTTTTTGATTAGTAACACCATTACCGTAGGTATTTCCGTCCGCAAAGAGGAAATTGCCATTATGAAATTGATCGGTGCCAAGGATAGCTTTGTTCGTGCACCGTTCGTCGTAGAGGGTGTGACCATCGGATTAATCGGTTCTGTAATTCCATTGATTCTTTTGTTCATTTTGTATCAGAGAATCTTAAGTTATGTAGCCGAGAAGTTTAATGCTTTATCCAACCTGTTTTCTTTCGTTCCGGTAGCAGAGGTCTTCCGATTCTTAGCTCCGGTATCATTGATCTTGGGTGTAGGCATCGGATTTATCGGAAGTCGATTCACATTAAAGAGACATTTAAAGGTGTAATTTTTACGGGGCCCCATGTATCACACGGGGCTCTGTCTGTTATTTTATGAAAAAAACAACGCATACCAAATTATCGAACTACATACGAAAAGCCGGCGCCATCGCTACTCTTTGCATGCTCTTAGTCTGCCAGGTTGGAACCGAAGCGCAATCCGCCAGAGATTCCCTCAGACAGGCCCAGCAGAAGAAGCAGGAGTTGGAGAACTCCCTGCAGGCAGCCCAGCAGAAGGTGAAGGAGCTTTCCAATTCCAAAGAAGCTGCGGAAGATAAGGTGGCAGAACTGGAGGCAGAGCTTGGTCGCATTTCCAATAAGGCGGTCGAGTTGGAGAAGCAGCTGCAGTCCTTAAATACCCAGATTGACGATACCAAGGTGGAGCTAGAGGCAGCGGAGGCTGAGGTAGATACCCAGTATCAGGAGATGAAGACGCGTATTCAGTACACGTACGAGAATCGCCAGACCACCTATCTGAACCGGATTTTTTCCTCCAGAAATCTGGCAGAAGTGTTGAATGCGGTAGAGTATATCAACGCCATTGAGCGTTACGACCGCAAGAAGCTGCAGGAATTTCAGGAGAATGTATCCAACATTAAGAATCTCAAAGAGAAGTTGGATAATGATTACAAAGAAGTGGCATCCGTGAAGGCAGAAGTGGAACAGCAGAAGCAGGCAGTGGCAGTATTAGCCACTGCCAAGGATGCGGAACTTAAGAATATTACGGCAAATCTGTCAGATGCGGAAGCTCTAGAAAAAGAATACCAAGAAGAGCTGCAGGCGCAGATTGAAGTACTGTCAGCTATTCAGGCGGCAGTTGCCGCAGAGAATGCAGCCAACCCGGATGGCACCGTGGATGTCTCACCGAATGCTTCCGGATTTATTTGGCCTTGCCCGAGCAGTCATCGGATTACCAGTGAATTCGGACCGCGTGTGTCCCCGACCGGTGGCAGCGATACGTATCATAACGGTATTGATATCGGAGCACCGACCGGAAGTGCCATTACGGCCGTACAGTCCGGAACTGTCATTGTTTCCAAGTACAGTAATTCCGCCGGTAATTATATTGTAATTAATCATGGCAAAGATGCCTCCGGTAATGTAATCTGTAGTGTGTACATGCACGCATCGGAGCGTTATGTTTCCGTGGGTGATTCCGTGGCACAGGGACAGACCATTGCGGCGGTAGGTAGCACCGGTTATTCCACCGGACCGCACTTGCA
>JAGDAL010000243.1 GCA_017959525.1 Lachnospiraceae bacterium
CCGGTGAATCTGATTCGCATCCTGTTGGAAAAAGCACAAATCTATCACCCGGTGGTGGTGCTCTACTACGGCGCACCGTACTGCCCACACAATACACTGTCGGAAGAGGATGCCGTGATGGACTCCTTACGGACGGTATTGCAGCAGGTGGAAGCCGAGTGTCATGTGAGCTATCGGATGGATCATTTTTTCCCAAGCTTATCGGATAGCAGCTATTTGAGTATCGATGATACGGATGCGTCTATCGAGATGCTTAGGGAGAATTTCCCTCAGATGCAGCAACTCTATCCGCTGCCATTGGATGAGATTCGTTCCTTACAGATGAAGGCGGTGAATTTTGGTGTGCATGGCAAGGATGCACACAAGTGGACGGAGCGGTTGTATATCCCATATAGCTTCGAAGTGTTACCGGAGTTGTTGAAGAAAACATTCGCGGCATTTTTATAAATAGAAGAAAAGGATACAAGAAGTATGTACGTAAAAGATGGAACTAGTGAATTAAAGCGGGTGTTGGTCTCCCGACCGGAGTATCTGAAGCCGGCTCCAATCAATGAGATTGCAAAGAAGTGGAAAGATACCACCATGGATGTGGAGAAGATGCTGCAGGAGCATCAGGCTTTTGTAGAAGCTTATGAGAAGGCGGGCGTAGCCGTAGAATTTTTGGATGCAGATGAAGAGCGTCCCAACTCCGTATTTGCAAGGGACTTCGGTGGATGCGTGAAGGAAGGATATATCTTAGGTACCTTCAAACTGGAGATGCGTTACAAGGAACATGTGGATTATGAGAAGCGCATGGCAGACCTTGGCATTCCAAAGATTGGAGAAGTAACATCCGGCTGCTTCGAAGGCGGAGACTTTATGTTCATGAACGAGCATTGGATTGCTGTAGGAATGGCAGACCGTACGGATGCAAAAGGACTTGCGGAGTTAAAGGATATCTTAGAGCCCTTAGGATATGAAGTCACCGGCGTCCCACTAAAGCGCGAATATCTGCATTTGGATATGTGCTTTAACCTGGTGGATGACCACTTGGCGGTGGCTTACAAGGACGGCTTGCCGGAGGAGTTCCTGGATCGATTGAAGCAGGAACACATTGAGATCATCTCGGTTCCGGAGGCAGCCATTTTTATGCACGGATGCAACCTACAGGCTTTGGGCAATCATCGGGTCTTATCCTTAAAGCACAATGCATTGGTGAATGCAGAGCTATCCAAGCGCGGTATGGATGTCATCGAGCTGGATATTACCGAGATTTTGAAAGCAGGTGGCGGACCACACTGCATGACATTTCCATTGGAAAGAATATAAGTAGGAAAGGTGTTTGTAACCGTTATGAGTATTTTTTTGGTAGATGAATATAAAGAGATGGAGCCGTATGTCCCGGGAGAACAACCGAAGGACCGGCTGTATATTAAGCTGAATGCCAATGAGACTTCCATGCCACCTTCACCGAAGGTGTTTGAGGCAATTTCCAAGAGCGAAATCTGGAACATGAGCTTCTATGCAGATCCTCATTGTCACGAATTCCGTAAGGCGGTAGCCTCCGTTTACGGCGTGTCAGAAGAGGAAGTGTTTGTGGGAAACGGTGCAGATGAAGTGCTTTCCTTCGTATTGATGAGCTTTTTTCGTCGGGGAATGAAGATTTATTTCCCGGATATTACCTACGGATTCTATCGTACCTATGCCAAGACCTATGGACTGGACATGGAAGAGATTCCGGTCAAAGAGGATTTCTCCATTGATATCAACGATTACATGGATTTGGAAGGCGACATTATTTTTGCAAATCCGAATAACCCAACCGGTTTGGCGATTCCGGTCGAGGATATTGAACGTTTGGTAAAGAAAAATCCGAACCGTATGGTCATCGTTGACGAAGCCTATGCGGATTACTGGGGCGATACCTGTTTGCCGCTGGCAACCAAGTATCCGAATCTGGTAGTGGTTCGTACCTTCTCCAAATCCAGAAATATGGCCGGTACCCACATCGGATTCGCAATCGCATCCAAGGAGATCATCGCGGACATGAACAGCATCAAGTTCTCCTTCAATCCGTTTAACTTGAATTCCGTGACCATGGCAGCAGGTATTGCAGCGGTGAAGGATACCTACTATTTGGATCGCTGCATCAAGCGCATCGTCACCAACCGGGAGGATTTCCGGGCAGAATTGGAACGCTTGGGATTCCATGTGATTCCGTCCAAAGCGAATTTCGTCTTCTGTTATCATGATGCCATTTCTTCTGCCACCCTCTGTGAGAAGTTAAAAGAGGAAGGCATCTTAACCAGACATTTTGCGGATGAGCGATTGGATCAGTATCTTCGCATTACCATTGGAACGGAGCAGGAAATGGCGGTGGTACTCATCGCAATCAAAGAAATCCTGGCGGAGGTTGGCTATGAAGCAAGTGGTGATCGCTGATTATGAAAATGCATTAGAGGCGTATTATGGGCTCACCATCGATGCCATCGAAGAAGCTTGCGGCGAGCCGGTGCAGGTCGTGATTCATCCGTACCAGAACCCAGCGGCCCTACGAGAAGTGCTTGTAGATGCCGATGGGCTGATTACCGGGTTCTTACCTATTGGGAAGGACCTCTTGGAGGATTGTCCCAAGCTTCGCTGCATTTCCGTCAGTGGCGTGGGCTATTCCAATGTGGATGTCACCGCTGCGACGGAAGCCGGTGTGACAGTCTGCCATATCAAAGAGTATTGTACCCAGGAAGTGGCAGAACATGCCATGAGTCTGGTGATGGCCCTGAACCGCAATCTCTTGTATTACCAGAAGCAGTTGGAAAACCAACACTTATGGAAATACGATACGATAGAAGGGAATATGAATCTCTCTCATCAGACCTTAGCGATTTATGGCTTCGGTAAAATCGGACGTCGGGTGGCAACCATTGCCAAGGCCTTTGGCATGGAAGTTTTGGCGGTAGATCCCTATGCCAAAGAGGAAGATGCGAAGGAGCTTGGTGTTAGACTGGTTGGTGCCGAGGAAGCACTTTCACAGGCCGATGTGATTTCCAATCATATGAATCTAACGGAAGAAAATCGCGGGTTCTTTCACCGGAGTACCTTCCAGAAGATGGAGCGCCATCCCATTTTTATCAATGTGGGACGTGGCGGCAGCGTAGACGAAGCGGCCTTGGCGGAGGCTTTGGACGCCGGTTGGATTCGCGGAGCCGGCATTGACGTATTAGAGGAAGAGTCTCCGGATCTAGCGCATTGCAAGTTGCTTGGAAGAGACCATGTGATTCTGACACCGCACAGTGCCTTCTATAGTAAGGAATCCATTGCCAAGCTTCAGACCATCAGCGGAGCGAATCTGGGCTATTGCTTGTCGGGACAGCTTGATCGCAATTTTGAAATAGTAAGGTAGGTTGTTATGATTGTTTCCATTATGGTGAAAATCTTTTTTCTCCTTGGAGTAGGCTTTTTTGCTGCCAAGGTGGGATTGTTGCAGGAATCATTGAAGAAGTCCTTATCTGATTTGCTGGTTTATGTATTCTTGCCGGCCAATCTGTTTGTGGCCTCCCAGGAAGCCTTTGCCTGGAATAAGCTCGTGGGCATCGGACAAGTGGCGTTGATTGCGACGGCGTACTACGGAATCGTCATGGCAGCTTGTTTTGCGGCAGGGATGCTGCGCTTCGGAGAGCGGAAAAAGAGCGGTATGTTTACCCTTCTGGTTGCCTTTGCCAATACGGGATTTGTGGGAATCTCCATTGTAGGAGAAGTGGTCGGACCGGATGGACTGATTTATGCAGCCATCTATAACTGTGTGTTTGATGTGATCTATTTTTCTGTGGGCCTGCTCCTATTACAGGAGGATGCGAAGGGAAACCTTGTGGCAGTGATCAAAGAGAATCCTCTCATCTGGATTCCGATTGCATCCGTCATTCTTTATGTATTACCGATTCGCTTCCCGCCTGCGTTAACGGAGGCGGCAGATTCTCTTGGGGCATGTATGTTGCCAACGTCGATTCTCATTATCGGAGCGGAAATTGCATCCATGGATGTGAAGACCTTTATTGTGAACCGGTTGGCCTATGCCACCAGTATCCTTCGGATGATTTTTATTCCGGGCCTGGTGTTTGTCATCTGCATGTTGCTTCCCATTGATGAGAAGCTGGCCATTACGGTGGTGCTGCTTACGGCCATGCCATCGGCTTCCTTGAATGTGATTATGGGACGACGGTACGATGCTTATCCGGAGTATGCAACGGCTACGGTCATGCAGAATACGGTGCTTTTACTTTTGACCTTGCCGGTGGTGATTCATTTTTGCCAGACATTGATCTAGGGGGATTGTGTCATACGTTGTAGAAAGTGGTGAATTTTCACCACTTTTTTTGTTGGGTTTTTAATCCCCCTACGGGGCTTGTTCTACGCGCGTGGTTTAACTACAATTTTAAAGGATTTTCGAATCAAAAACAGGGAGGAGTATAGAGAATGAAAAGAATTAGTAGCATGCTATTGTCTGCATTCTTGGTGTTATCGTCTTTATCGGTTGCGACCATGGATGTGCATGCAGAAGAGACACAACAAGCGGAAGCAGTAACTGAGGAAACAAGCGTGGAAGCGCTGGCACCGGTAAAAGTAAACGTGGCATTAGGTTCCGGATACAATACGTATTCGGCGTCCTTTACCGTACCGGTAGGCAAGACATTGCAGGTTTCATATGAGTTCGTAAATGACGAGCAAGGGTTGCCGGCCGGCTACCAGATGCGCATCAACGGCGAAGCACCGACTTACAAATCCGGATCCGCCAGCGGCATTGCTGGATATACCTGGCAGGGTGGCAGTGTAGTAGATGGCATCACCGTTGGATCGGTAACTTCCGGCGGAGTACCTACCAACATGGCATTATACACAGATGGCAAGCCATCCGAGGTGGTATCTTATACCGCAAGCCCGGAGGATGCCGGCAGCAGCAAACGGTTTACCATTCCAACCGTCAATGTAACAGATGCCGTAGGGGCAGAGAATCTGCAGTTTGACATTGTTTACGTAGACCATGATACCAACGAAGTGGTTGGAAGTTACTCAGAGAACCGTTTGACAAAAAAGGGAACCAAGAGTGTAGCTACAGCAAAATACGGAATTCAGGAAATTGCATTGGAGCGCGGCAACGGCAGATCTCCATATACGAATTTTTTTGCAAGCAGCGAGAAATTTAACGGTTACGGATTATACCGCGGAGAAATCGGTGCCGTTGAGTTGCAG
>JAGDAL010000244.1 GCA_017959525.1 Lachnospiraceae bacterium
CCTCCAGGAACAGGTAAGACTCTGCTCGCTAAGGCAGTAGCTGGCGAGGCAGGAGTACCATTCTTCTCGATGAGTGGTTCCGACTTCGTAGAGATGTTCGTTGGTGTCGGTGCTTCCCGTGTACGTGATTTGTTTGCGGAAGCGAAGAAGAACGCACCATGTATTGTATTTATCGATGAGATCGATGCGGTTGCAAGACGCAGAGGTACCGGTATGGGTGGTGGCCACGATGAGCGTGAGCAGACCTTGAACCAGATGCTGGTAGAGATGGATGGTTTCGGCGTGAACGAAGGCATCATCGTCATGGCAGCAACCAACCGTGTGGATATTTTGGATCCGGCGATTATGCGTCCGGGTCGATTCGACCGCAAGGTCTTCGTTGGCCGTCCGGATGTGAAGGGCCGCGAGGAGATTCTTGGTGTACATGCCAAGAACAAGCCGCTTGCGGATGATGTAGATTTGAAGGTGGTGGCACAGACCACAGCGGGATTCACCGGAGCAGATCTGGAGAACCTGTTGAATGAGGCAGCAATTATGGCTGCTAAGAGCGACCGCCCATACGTGAAGATGTCCGATATCAAGCAGTCCTTCGTTAAGGTTGGTATCGGAACCGAGAAGAAGAGCCGTGTCATCTTAGATCATGAGAAGAAGATTACCGCATACCACGAAGCCGGTCATGCCATTCTCTTCCATGTATTGCCGGATGTAGGACCGGTGTACTCCGTTTCCATTATTCCGACAGGCCCTGGGGCAGCCGGTTATACCATGCCACTTCCGGAGCGGGATGAGATGTTTAACACCAAGGGCAAGATGGAACAGGATATCATTGTTTCCTTAGGTGGACGTGTGGCGGAAGAGTTAATCTTCGATGATGTTACTACCGGCGCTTCCAGCGATATCAAGAAGGCGACTCAGGCGGCCAGAGATATGGTTGTGAAGTATGGTTTCTCTGAGAGCATCGGACCAATCTGCTACGATGATGACGAGGATGAAGTCTTCGTTGGACGTGACTTCGGTCGTGTCCGTGGCTACGGTGATGATAAGGCTGCAGAGATTGATCGGGAGATCAAGCGCATTGTGGATGAATGCTATGATCGTGCCCGTGCGATTATTCGTGAACATGAGGATGTGTTGCATGCATGTGCAAAGCTCCTCTTAGAGAAAGAGAAAATCGGTCGTCAGGAGTTTGAGGCGCTGTTCGGCGACCAGGTATATCCGAAGTCAGAGGATGTACAAATTGGAGAAGGCGTGAAAGTAGAGGGAGTTTAGTAAAGATGCACAAAAAAATGGCTTATTAATTGTGATGTTTGTGCACACGTATGTGGTGGGGGTGCTATAATTACTATCGTAAAAACCCCCCAATACATTATATTTTTACTATCCCCCATAGTAGAAATACCTTCTCCTAAAAAGACAGCGTTCGTAGCTGTCTTTTTTTTATCCAAATTTAGAAAAGAGGAATGGGTATGAATTGGGATGCGATTTTCAGTGATGGAACCAGGGAGTATGTGGACCCCTGGCAGCCGAAGAAGGGGCAGTCGGTTACCATTCGACTTCGTGTCGCTCACGGAGAGCGTGCGGAGGTCTTTCTTTGTGCCAATAACAGTCATATTCCGATGAAGCCGGATCGGGAGAATGAGACCTTTGACTACTACAAGCTCAAGGTCAATCTGGGCGACACTCCATTTCAATACTATTTTGAATTACGGGAAAATGATACGGTGGTCTACTATGACCGATGTGGTGCCACGGATGAAGTGCGCTGGCAGTATCGGTTCACTATTGTGCCGGGATTCTCTACTCCGGAGTGGGCCAACGGTGCGGTCATGTATCAGATTCTGGTAGACCGTTTTAAGAACTCGGATCCAACCAATGACGTGGTGGATGATGAGTATCATTATATTTCCAGAAATGTATCCTTCGTGCCGGACTGGAACCGTCCGCCATCAGAGTTTGACGTAACCAACTTCTACGGTGGCGATTTGCAGGGTGTGAAGGACCAGTTATACTACTTAAAGAGCCTTGGTGTAGAGGTCATTTATTTTAACCCGTTGTTCGTATCCCCGTCCAACCACAAGTACGATACCCAGGACTACGATTATATTGACCCGCATTATGGCAAGATCGTCGAGGACGGCGGTGAGACCTTGGATCCGAATGACCATGACAATCACCATGCCAGCAAGTATAAGGCCCGCGTGGCGAACAAGAAGAATCTGGAAGCGTCCAATGAATTCTTTGCAGAGTTTGTAAAAGAAGCCCATGAGAAGGGTATTCGCGTCATCTTAGACGGTGTATTCAATCACTGTGGATCCTTCAATAAGTGGTTGGACCGCGAAGGAATCTACGAAGGGCAAGAAGGCTTTGAGACCGGCGCCTATGTGGCAAAAGACAGTCCGTATCACGATTATTTCCGTTTCTATCCGGAAGGCAATTGGCCGTACAATAACGCCTACGACGGA
>JAGDAL010000245.1 GCA_017959525.1 Lachnospiraceae bacterium
ATTCCCTATGCCTCCAGCCGCGATTTGCTGCCCAATGGGCAGCTATCCTGCATGCCCCCTGCCCACAAAAAGTTTGAGAGCCACGGAATGTCAAGGGCTTGCCGCGCCGCGGTGCGAAGCACCCTTGATATTACAAGGCTCTCAAATAGAATTCCCTACAGGGGGCAGGCAAAAGAAAGGCCCTCCGGTCATACAACCGGAGGGCTTCGTTATACTTATCAATTTACAATTCCGATAATACCTTCACTGCATTCTCCGCTACGATGCAATCTGCATGCTCCTCTACCCCATAGACATTGGTATCGTCTAAGTACAGGCGGTTAGAGTACTCAGCCAGAGCGAACACATTGTGTGCGATTTCACTCTTGGTCTGAACCATATCGATGTGCAGGTAATAGGTCTCATCCAGCTTATACAGCTCAGATGCCACATCCCCACGTAAGAACAAGGTCTTCGATAAGGCCATGCAATGATCTAAGGAGCTAAGCTCTGCCCACACATTCAAAGATAATGGATCGCTGTCCTTGGCATCCTCGAGGATGGCCTTGGTCGCGGAATAGATATCTTCGCGATTGGTGCCGCCGGCCGGAAGCTTGGTCGGAGTCACCTCCACTGTTGCAGCCTTGTCCGCAGATGGCGGTAATACCGGCTGTACATTCTTGTCCTTATCCTTGGCTTCCCGACGCTTCTGCACTGCTACGTCCATCTCGCTCTGGAAGTCCTTCAGGCGGTCCTTCAACTGGTCGAGCATGGTGCGAATCACTGCGTTCTGGTCATCGGAAATCATTAAGAGTACATCTCCGTCCTTCATAATGGACAGCTGTACATTGAGGGCCTCACCGCTGGTCTGGAAGTCTAACTTCTCACGAGCTTCCTGAAGAATGCCACGCAAAAACTCCTCAGCCTTGCTGCGGTTATCCATCAGGTCGTCAATCTTGACGCCCTTTTCATTCATCTCCTCCTGGGAGATGATGCACCGTATTACGTTGTCATTCACTTTCTGAAACTTCATAAGAAATCACCTCTCTACAACGACATTACTATCTCCGGCGTCCCTCTCAAGAAATATATCGGTAGATTTGGATTCTATTATAACCCATTTACTCGTTTTCTAACAGATAAATTATAAAAGCCTTGGCAAGTTCCGGACGCTTCGTATTGGCAATCACACCGGCTACCACATCCGTATCCGGATACATGCCGGTCTCTTTGATCCAAGGATTCTCCGCAGAAATCCGCACACCGCAGATGTAATCGTGGTCGATGGTCTCACCTTCCGTTCCGTCGTCATTGTACGTAATTTCATGGTAGGTGCCTTCTACAAGAAAATCCTTGTATTTTTCCATCTCCTCCGGCGTGAAGACCTCTTCCATCGGTAAAAATTCCGCGTTACCGGACATGTACTCATACAGTTCTCCGTGAGATAAGGCCACATCTACCTGCTGCGCCCCAATTACCGTCGCTAACGTCGCTAAGGTATACACCTGGGAATCCGCACCGGTATAGGTAATATTGGTATTGATTGCCACTTCATCCTTGTCCGGATTCAGACCCTGTGCCACCAAAAAATCGTCTAACGTCGACTCCGGCGCATCCACCATATGGATACTGTCCGCATTGCCGGCTAAAATATAGAGTGCCTCGGTTTTGGCCGTTAAGCGACCATGTATGATGCTTACCAATGCAATTACCACCGCAATCACAATGATAATCGGCCATTTATAATAGTCCCAGATATAGCCCGGGATGTCCTTTTTCTCCATTTCGGAGAGTTTTGGTACTTTTTCCATAGAACTCCTACGCCTCTATCGTGCCACAGAAGAGGTTCAACTCATCCATAAAATCACTGGTGCCGTTACGGGCATCCAGCTTCGTGGCATAATCCTTGGCAAAATCATAATAATACTGCATCAGCCGCTTCACGTTGTAGACATTCTCCTCGTTGTAGAACGGGAAGTTGCTGGCCAGCTGCATCTTGTATGTTTCTTTGCTGCGCTTCTGAAAAAACAGCACTGCACCGATTGCAAAATAGAACTTATAGGTCGGATTGCGCATGCTCTCAAACGTTGTCCAGTAGCGTTTGTACCAGGTCAAAGCCTTAGAAGGATTCGTCATGGCATAATAAATCATGGCAATTCCAAAGCCCTCAATGGCGATATTGCGGTACCGAAGCGGATGTGCAAAGCATTCACACCATTTTTTCACTGCTTCCTCGTCCACCGGATTACCCTTGGCCATCTCTTCACAAGCATACTGGGTCAGGGCCTGGTAAGTAGCCTCCGGGACCTCACCGCAAGTCAGTCGTCTGGCAAGTAACGGCTCTGCTACCTCCAGGGCCTTCTCCAAGTCTCCGTGTATCAGGAAGTACTTCACCTCGGAATCCCGGTCACAGGCTACGCAATCGCTTAAGCTGTCCCGCCAGGTCCTCTTGTACTCGTAGTAGGCCTTGTCTTCCATCATACGGTCCACATGACGATAGAGCTTCATGCTCTCTGTATAGTAGGTGCGAAGGTTGTAGCCATACTGAATGCAACGCTTCTTATACTCTGCCAAAAAGCCCTCGAACTGCTCTCTTGTCACTTGATAATAATGCTCGCAGCCGCTTAACATCCACTTGAATGCCCACATCAGTTCGCCGGTATCTTCTCCATCCGTTCCGCCCTTGGCTGCCTCTTCGTCAAAGAGTTGCAACATGGTCGGAAATTCCCGCAACGCATCCATATAATCATCATAGAAAACAGAATCATGTACCAGGGCTTTGCGAAAATAAAAGCGAGGATAAAAACTTCCGTCCTCATCTGCCTTCTTGATTACCGTACGAAGTAGCGCCATGCGCGCCTCGCTACCCTCGGGCAGTTTCTTAATTTTGGCGTAATTGAAGAAAACATAGCACAGGGCCAGAACGGCGATGAACAGGACGGCATACCAATATAATGCCATATACATTTCCCTCCATTTTTTCAGTGATGGAAGCATTTAATCATTATATAAA
>JAGDAL010000246.1 GCA_017959525.1 Lachnospiraceae bacterium
CCGGGTAATTGTTCTCCTTACTTAAGTGGCCAAGCAACACCTGCTTCACGTTGTCATGCAACACCTCGCCCAAAAGTCTTCCACAGGTATCATTGGCCAAGTGTCCACGGTCTCCTAAGATACGCTGCTTCAGCGGATATGGATACGGTCCCACCTGCAACATATGGACATCGTGATTTGCCTCAATTAACATCGCGTCCAAATCACTGATATTCTCGATAATGTAGTCGTCATAATATCCTAAGTCCGTAATGACGCCCATTTTTTTCTTACCATCTTTTAGAATATAAGCGACAGGATCCGCCGCATCATGGGAAATATGAATCGGTCGAACGGTAAGATCTCCGATGGTAAATTCCTCATCGGGACGAATGATATGAAACAGACCCGGGTCAATTTTGCCCACGGAACTGCTCATCATAATGGCGTCCGCGGTACCCTGCGTCGTATAAATCGGGATACCGTAACGCCTTGCAATGACACCCAGTCCTCCGATATGGTCGGAGTGCTCATGGGTAATCAACACTCCCGCCATATCCCGGGTGGTCAGATTCATTTGATTCATGCCTTCCTCGATGCGCTTCCCGCTGATGCCGGCATCAATCATCACGTGGACGTTGTTGCTGCCCACACAGATACAATTGCCACTACTACCGCTGGCAATACTAAACATTTCCATAAAAAACTAATCCTTCCAACGGATATCTACCACATCCCCGTCCTTCAACGGGTCTGCATATCCGCAATCGTGACCGTTAATCTGGGTCAATACGCCCTTCTGGCCACGCTCATGTACATCAAAATCAATGAAGTTAAAAACATCTACGAAGATGTAGTCCTTCTTGTCGTTCATCTCAATGGTCTTGCCATTTACCGTCAGGCGAATCTTGGTCTTAATATCCAGATTCGGTGCTGCCGTAAATGGTGTATTCGGACGGTCTACCACGGTAAAACCATCACGATTGTAATTCTCTCCGGCCGCTTCCGCCTTCATTACCGCTTCGGAGATGATGGCTTCTTCCTTGCGCTCTTCAAAGGACTCCTCAGGCTCTGCCTCTGTTGCTACGTCCTCGGTTGCTGCTTCCTCAGTTGCGACTTCTGTATCTGCCACCTTTTCCGTTGCTCCATATCCGGTTACCACCCAATCAATGGTGAAGTTCTCATAGATTAAGGTATTGAGATCGGAGCTACGGTTATTCACCACGATTTCATGGTTCATATCCACTTCCACATCCATGAAGGATGCAAGCTGTCCAACGGTATAGAAGTTACGGGTCTCAATATCGTCGCCTTCCTTGATGATATAGCTGCCCGGCTCTAAGCTGCCGTTGACGACCACGAACTTCGGGCAACGAATCCGCTGACCGTTCACCGTGAAGGAAACATAATTATTGGCAAACTCTTCTAAGTTCTGAATCTGAAGTTCCGCCTGAGCACCAACGGTAGAATACTCTACCTCTACGGTACTGTTAGGCTCTAAGCGGGTGTTCAATCCCACTTCCTCACCGTTCATGGTCACATGGGCAGACTCGCCCTCCAAACCACGTACCATACGTGGGGTACCATTGACCTTGAAATGAATCTCACGGCCACGCTGCGGGAATAACTGCTCTGTAGGAATTCCTGCCTGCAGTGCGGCGTCCACAATCTTCATATGGCCGTTATCATACAGCTTCATCAATTCACCGTTGAAGCGAATCATGATGAAGTTATTCTTGCTCTCATAGTAATTCAGGCAGATACCGATTGGGGTAACCAGAAGGGGATCCTTCTTGATATCCTGCTGTAAAAAGTCAATGTTCTGCATGACTTCTTCACCACGAAGTGCCACACGCTCATGAACGATTTCCAGCTCATCTGCCAAGGTATCGGTGAATCCATGGACCTTACCGCCACCACCGACAACGAAAGATGCTGCAACGGATGCATCTCCGTTCAACTCCTTAATCTTCTCGGCAACTGCAGAAGTAATCTTCTCCATTACCGGATCTGTTAACTTCCACACCTCTTCCGCAGGCACGGTATGCTCGATTCCCATAATGTCCTTATAGGTAACTTCCTCCATCACCACAGAATCCTTCTTGATCTGCTCTGCCGTTGCAAAGTCTACCAGGAAGGCCTGTACCAGCACTTCCGTCAGCTCATCTCCAGCGTATGGAATCATGCCGTAAGCAATAATACTGCCGTCCTTGGTCAAACAGATATCGGAGGTTCCTGCGCCAACGTCCACAAGGGCAATGTTCAACATACGATAAGCCGGTGGAATGGCAACATTCATTGCCGCAATCGGCTCCAAGGTCATATTGGCAACATGCAAGTCTGCACGCTCTACCGCAGAATACAAACCGTCTACAACGTCTTCCGGAAGGAAGGTTACGATGATATCCTCGGAAATCTTCTCTGCCTTATGTCCCTCCAGGGAAGAAAACGGCTCGTCATTCAAATAATACTTCATAACCGTATAACCAACGCAGTAGAACTTATACTTCTCGTGCTCACTTCCGCCGGACAACTCCGCCTGAGCCTTGTCTACACCAAGAAGATCCAAGGTATTCAAATCCTCACCGGTAACTACGGTCTCTTCCGGATATTCATAATCGATACGGGTGGTAATGGTACGAAGTACACGACCAGCGGCAGCGATACATACATCTGTCAGGGTAAAGCCAATCTGGCTCTCTAAGTTCTCCTTCACTTCCGCAATGGTCTTCGCTACGCGACCGATGTCATGAATCTGTCCATCCAACATGGCTCTGGTCTCATGCTCCATGGTACACTGTGCCATGACGCAAAAGCCTTTCTCTGTTGGATATCCAACGGTACCTACCACGTTACGGGTACCAATATCCAAGCCAAATACATAATCTTCCGGTTTCTGACTCTGCATGTTCTTCTCCTCTGCTTCTTGCACGGAATCTTCCGCCTGCTCTAGTTCTTCCTCTTTTTTGTAATCCTTACGTCCCGGTCCAAGGATGTGTCGAATCTGCTCCATGGAATGAGCCTCATCCCCATTGTTATCAATCACCACACGACACATCTCCCGGAAAATCTCTTCCGATAACTGGGACGCTAACATTGCATCAATCTTCTCATCCGAGTAGCCACGACTCGCCCGCAGTCGCTCCCGTCGCACGGATTCGTCTGCATAGATGTACCACAGCTCATCACAGAGCTCATCATAATGCTCTTCGATTAGCAGTGCTGCTTCTAAGAAAAAATAATCCACCTTGCCGGCATACTTGGCTACCTTCACCTGGCGCAAGACTTCTTCCTTCACCGCCGGATGCACAATGGCATTCAGCTCCTCCCGCTTCCCGGGGTTCTCATATATCAGCTTCGCTAACACCTCGGCGCGAATCTCTCGATTCTCATCAAAGACACCATCCGCTCCGAAGGCTGCTTCTAACTGCTCATGACAGGTACTTCCGGGGGCCATCAGGCTCTTGGCCAAATCATCTGCCCGGACCACAATGGCGTTATAATTCTCTTCTAAAAACGATAATATGAAACTTTTGCCGGCACCGACACCTCCGGTGATACCGATAAACTTCATACAAAAGTCCTCCAAATAGCCGAAAATATACTATAATCCATGAAAAATTATAGCAGTTTCAGAAATAAAAAGGAAGAGATGACTACAATAATTTGACCAATTGCAGGCATCTCTTCCACTATATCTTGTGTATGAAATTATTTGGCGTCGTACCAGTTCTCGCCCTCATGAACATCAATCTCAAGAGGAACCGCCAGCGCGGCCGCACCCTTCATCTCTTCTTCCAGAATTGCACGTACTTGCGGCAATTCGGATTCCTTGGTCTCGATTAAGAGTTCATCGTGTACCTGGAGAATCAAGCGGGACTCCAGCCCTTCCGTTACCAGTCGATCATGTACACGAATCATGGCAATCTTAATAATATCCGCTGCCGTTCCCTGGATTGGGGAATTCATGGCAATACGCTCGCCGAAGCTGCGCTGCATGAAGTTACTGGAAGTAATCTCCGGAATCGGACGCAACCGTCCGAATAAGGTCTTGGCAATGCCGGTCTCCTTGGCAGAAGCAACCAATCCATCCAGATAGGTCTTCAGCTTCGGATAGGCTGCATAGTAGTTATCGATGTACTCCTGTGCTTCCTTCCGGGAAATATTCAAATCCTGGCCCAAACCAAAGGAACTGATTCCGTATACAATACCGAAGTTGACTGCCTTGGCATTGCGACGCTGTAACTCGGTAACTTCTTCGAATGGCGTATGGAACACTAACGCTGCCGTAGAACGATGGATATCCTTGTTCTGCTTGTAGGCTTCAATCAGGTTCTCATCGCCGGATAAGTGTGCCAATACACGAAGCTCAATCTGGCTGTAATCCGCATCTAAGAAGACATATCCTTCCTTGGCATGGAACACCTTACGAATCAGCTTGCCCTGCTCAATTCGAATCGGGATATTCTGTAAGTTCGGCTCTGTAGAACTTAAGCGTCCGGTAGCGGTTACCAGCTGCTGGAAGGTAGTATGAATCCGTCCATCCGCAGCGATGCATTTATCCAATCCGTCTGCATAGGTGGATTTTAACTTCGCCAACTGACGATAGCTTAAGACATCGGATACAATCTCATGTTCCGGAGCCAGCTTCTCTAATACATCTGCTGCGGTAGAATAACCGGTCTTGGTCTTCTTGCCGCCCTGTAAGCCTAACTTCTCGAAGAGAATCTCGCCCAACTGCTTCGGAGAATTGATGTTGAACTCTTCTCCTGCCGCTGCATAGATGCGCTTCTCTAATCGATCGATATCCCCTTCCAGGGAGCGACCGTACGCCTTCAAATCTCCTCGATTACAGGAGATTCCGGCACGTTCCATATCATAGAGGCAGAATACCAGCGGAAGCTCAATCTCTTCATAGAGCTTCTCCATGCCTTCTTCTACCAGCTTCTGCTCCAATACTTCTGCTGCTTTGCAAGCCACATAAGCATCATATCCGCAATACTTGCGAATGCCTTCTTTGTTATCCCAGGCCTTTGGCATCTTCTCTTTCGCAAACAAATCCGTATAAGAAGGAACCATCAGTCCAAGATAATTCTTGGCAATATCCTCGGTCGGATACTCGGATGGCAACGGATCCAACAGATAAGCCTGTAAAGCGATATCCGTATAGTTGCCATACTGGCTTGGGGTAAAGGAAAGTGCTTCATGGGCCTCTTCCGTCGTGGCCGCTGCCATGGAAAACAGATCCATCTGGCCGGACGCATCCGCAGTATCTTCGGAAGTAAACAGTGCCTCATAACGATTGAGTGCACTCTTTAGATCATTCACCGCAAGTCCCTTACCGGTGGTAAATAACTGTCCAATGCCCTGTCTTACCGCATTCTTATCTGCACCGGTCAATCCGGATGCATCCAAAATCAGCGTCTCTTCGCCATCGGATAAGGACAAGCCAAGCAATTCCTGCTCAAAGGTATACAGACCAAAGCCCACCTTCTTCTCGCCTGCCTGCAGTGTCTTTACTGCATGCTCGATGGCTGCTGTGATACCACTTGCATCGGATACCAATCGGAAGCCCTCTTCCATATCGTTGGAGACTTCCATACCGGATTCAAAGCGGGATAAAAGATTCTTAAACTCCCACTCCTTGCACAACAGATATGCTTCCGGCGTATAGAGATTCTCTAACTTCATCGCATCCAAATCCAGTTCTACCGGAGCATTGGTATCAATGCGTGCCAGCTTCTTGGACATGACTGCCTGCTCCCAGTATTCCTTCAGATTATTGGAAGCCCGGGGTGGCTTCACTTCATCCACATGAGCATAAGCCTCCTCGATGGAATGATACTGTACGATAATGGCCGTTGCGGTCTTCTCACCAACGCCCGGAACACCCGGAATGTTATCGGAAGTATCGCCCATCAATGCTTTGACATCAATGAACTCTTCCGGTGTAACCTGCTTCTGCTCCAGGACATCCTTCGCATAGTAATGCTCAATCTCCGTTCCGGTCTTCTTGGTCTTCGGAATCGAAATCTTAATATGATCGGATGCCAACTGTAGCATATCACGGTCTCCGGATACTAAGGTTACTTCCAATCCGGCTTCTTCTCCGCGCTTTGCTAAGGTTCCGAGAATGTCATCTGCCTCGAATCCTTCTACCTCAAAAATCGGTACCCCCATAGCACGCAGCATCTGCTTCATCATCGGAACCTGCATTTTCAGTTCCGGTGCCATCGGGCTACGGGTCCCTTTGTAGGCATCAAACATCTTGTGACGGAACGTCGGCGCATGCACGTCGAAGGCCACAGCAAAATACTGTGGCTTCTCCGTCTCCAAGAACTTGGTCATAATATTAATAAAACCATAGACTGCATTGGTATGCAGGCCTGCCGAATTGGTCAAATCCGGCAAACCGTAAAAGGCACGGTTTAAAATACTGTGTCCATCAATCAATACCAGTTTACTCATAAATTAAACCTCACGGGTCTCATGCTTCAGCCACTCGGCCTCTTCCTTGGTAAGAAGCGGAGCTAACTTCTCATAAACAGCCTTGTGATAATCATTCAAAGACTTGCGCTCTAAGTAAGTCAACTTATCTACATCAATGGCATCTAAGTCAATTGGGCAGAAAGTTAAGTTCTCGAACTTGTAGAACTGGCCGTACTCGGTCTTCTGGTCTTCTACACACAGAAGCTCGCTCTCAATACGAACACCCAGCTCATCCTCTACATACAAACCAGGCTCATCGGTAGTAATCATACCCGGCTTCAATGGCCATACACGCATACGGTCGGTCATTCTCCAACGGAAGGAGTTCGGGCCTTCATGTACGTTCAAGATATGTCCTACACCATGTCCGGTTCCGCAACGATAATCCAGTCCCAAATCCCACATCGGACCACGTGCTAAGATATCTAAGTTCTGTCCAGTAGCACCATCCGGGAAATGTGCATCCAACAGGCGCAAATGGGAACGAACAGTCAAGGTATACGCCTCGCGCTCATGCTCGGTTAACGGTCCAAGAACGATGGTACGGGTAATATCTGTGGTTCCCTCTAAGTAATGTCCGCCGGAATCCACAAGAAGGAATCCCTTCGGCTCCAATACGGAGTAGCTCTCCGGTGTTGCCTCATAATGCATCATAGCGGCATTCGGACCATAAGCTGCAATGGTATCAAAAGATACGTCAATGAAGTGCTCCTGCGCTTCACGGAACTCTAACAACTTCTCTGCTGCGGAAACCTCGGTAATCTCCATCTTGCCGATATTCTGCTTCAACCAGTAAATGAACTTGGTCACAGCGACACCGTCCTTGATGTGTGCAAGACGGGTATTCTCCTGCTCTACCTCATTCTTAATTGCCTTCATCAGCTCTGTTGGGTTTGCATCCTCAACGAATGCAACCTTCTTAGGGAATGCAGCAATGAGTGCGGCATTTACAATCGCCGGATCTAACAGCACATTCTTCTCCTTGACGTGCTTCAAATCCTTATAGATATCCTCGTATCCCTTAACAGTAATCTGGTTCTTCTCTAAGTGCTTCTTCACCTCTGCATTCAAGGACTTCTTGTCTACATACAAAGTTGCATCATGGAAGGTCAGATAAAAATAGGACATGAATACCGGTACGGAAGAAATATCATCTCCACGCAGGTTCAGTAACCATGCGATATCGTACAGGCTGGTCAAAAGGAAGGCATCTGCCTTCTTCTCCTTCATGACCTCAAATACCTGCTTAATCTTAGACTTGGCAGATACGCCTGCATATGGCTTCTTAACAACCCACATTGGCTTGCATGGAAGTGCCGGACGTTCCTTCCAAAGCTTATCAATCAGGTTATACTTCACAACAACGGATGCCTCAGCCTCCTTCGCAACCTCTAAGTATTCGCGATGGGTTGCAACCGGCATCAAACGTCCATCATAAGCAAGCACCTGTCCCTTCTTCAAATGGGAGGTGACGAACTCCTTCACGGTAGGAACACCTTCGGTTCCCATCTCGAAGAGAACTACACCACTGCCTGCCATCTCACGACGGGCCTGAATAAAGTGACGTCCGTCGGTCCACAAGCCTGCCTCGTCCTTAGTTACCACGATGGTGGCGTTGGTTCCGGTGAATCCGCTCAAGAACTCGATTTCCTTAAAGTAATCACCAACATATTCTGATGCATGAAAATCTGACATCATCAGCATATAAATGTCTATCTTTTTCTTCGCCATCTCTGCGCGAAGACTTCTAAGTCTACTATCGTCCATTACGATGACCTCCTTGTTTTATCAAACTAACACATATCATATCACATCTTGTCACTCCCTCCAATGCTTTCTACATGTTGAAGCAGATGTTTCCATCACATAAACCATGGCAGCGCAAAACAGCAAAAAAGGCCGCTCCCGTGTATGTGGATGCTATATATTTTCTGTAGCGAGCGTGTGAGAACGCCGGCACTAGAAAATATCGAATGAGCCTTGCTCAGAATGAAGCAGAGGCTCGTTCCATATTTTCGTACGTGTCCGCTGCGTTTGAACCCGTAGCGAGAGCGACCTCGCGGGAAAATATATAGCATCCGCATAATAAACGGGAGCGGCCAACCAAGAATAATTACGCTGCCATGTAGTCTACGTAGTCACTCTCATCAGCGAACAACATGTATTCGCCATCCACATAGCCCATATATCCAGTCTCAACAGTGTATCCCTTCATAAAAAAACACCTGACCTTTCAAATCTTGTTTCATGTTCTGAAACAAAGATACCAGGTCAGGTGTCCGATTATTTGTACTCTCTTTTTAGATACCAACAACACATTTTATCCGCATGTTCTTTGTAATGGCCGCCAATCTTGTGTCGTTTGCCATTGATGTCCGTGAACTCCACATGATAAAGGGATGCTCCGGATGTACGTACTTCTTTGATACCGTGCCACTTTTTGATGAAACGGCGATTCAGGACTTCTATTTTCCCGGGAACGGATTCCACAAACCATTCCTCATCTTGAAACTCTCTTCCGGTTGCACCACGTCGCGCCATCTCCTCACGAAAGGAGAGTCCAAGAGCCCGCTCGATACTATTCACCTCTTTTAAGCCTATAGCAAAGAATAACATCATAAGAGCAACACAGCCGAAGAAGAACGTAGCCATTAAAAGTTCAATTTCTATAATAAAAACAAAAGCATCTACTGTAAACACTCTGGAAGATATACTCACCGGGATCACAAGAGCCGTTATTCCTACTATGGTCCAGATAAAAATCCAAGCAATGGTCCGCGTTGCATGCCAAACCATCGTGAACTTATTGATGCTCCTGCCGGACTTGTTCCGCCACTGGATACCGGCTTCTTTGCAGCGTGCCTCAAGGAATGCCAGACCGTACATATCCTTATCCAGGGTAGCAACCTTCCGGTTTCCGATGTATAGGCGAAGGAACTGCTCCGTAGTAAGACACTGGGTAACATCCGTTAGTTGGAAGTGGCGTTTCATACCCCACACATCCACATATGTAGCCTCATTCCCATCCACAATCAACCGCTGGTGTGCAGAGGCCCAACTTGCAAAAATAGTCAATACTGTCACGACTCCAAAGAAGTATACCGCCATACCAGCGCCTTCTCCGCCCATGAAAAAGCTAACAACCGCAATTACCGTAATCACTGCAAAAATCACACTAAAGATTACAAAAACCCCTGTATATCCATCTCCGGAACACTCAAATTGCTCTGTTGTATACTCGTAACTCTTACGCTTTCCATTCGCTATATTCTTCTTACGCAACTTATCAATCACCTGCATGGTGATGATATTCGATAAAGCGCTCATCGCATCATTGCCTCCGAATTCTTATGCTAATCCCGCTCTTCCTCACAGATATTTACTAAAAATTGTCCAACTTCCATATCTTTATCCCCACAAATCTTTCAGTTATTTGATGCCTACTTCATAG
>JAGDAL010000247.1 GCA_017959525.1 Lachnospiraceae bacterium
ATGTGGAAGGCGCTGTTGATATTATCTATCGTACCTTAGAGAAGACCGGATTGATTCATGATGAAGGCCCGGATAAGGACGGCGGCGTTGGCCCATATGTCCAGAGTGAGCGTCAGCAGGCCGGCATTTATATGGAGTATGCGAAGCAGCTGATTGATAAGGGTGAGGCATATTATTGCTTCTGTGATCAGTGCCGTTTGGATTCTTTGAAGCAGGTGGTTGCAGGCAAGGAGATTTCCATCTATGACAAGCATTGCTTGGGATTATCCAAGGAAGAGGTCGAGGCAAATCTTGCTGCAGGTAAGCCGTTTGTTATTCGTCAGAATAACCCACGTACCGGAACAACCACATTCTCTGATGAGATTTACGGCGATATTACCGTAGATAACGCAGAGCTTGACGATATGATTTTGATTAAGTCTGACGGATACCCAACCTCCAACTTCGCGAAGGTAGTAGACGATCATTTGATGGGTATTACTCACGTGGTTCGTGGTAACGAGTATTTGTCTTCTTCTCCGAAGTACAACCGTCTCTATGAGGCATTCGGATGGGAAGTTCCGACTTATATTCATTGCCCGTTGATTACTAATGAGGAGCATCAGAAGTTGTCCAAGCGTAGCGGACATTCTTCCTTCGAGGACTTGATTGAGCAGGGTTATTTGACCGAGGCTGTTATTAACTTCGTAGCCCTTCTTGGATGGAGTCCGGAAGATAACCAGGAGATTATGAGCTTAGAGGAGTTGGTGAAGCATTTTGACTATCACCACATCAGCAAGTCTCCGGCAGTATTTGATACCGTGAAGCTTCGTTGGATGAACGGCGAGTATATGAAGGCCATGGATTTTGATAAGTTCTATGAGATGGCACTTCCATACATCAAGGAAGTCATCACCAAAGACTATGATCTGAAGAAGATTGCAGCTATGGTGAAGACCCGTATCGAGATTTTCCCGGATATCAAGGAGCACATTGACTTCTTCGAAGCACTTCCGGATTATGATACCGCAATGTGCACCCACAAGAAGATGAAGACCACAGAGGAGTCTTCCCTTGCAGTTCTTCGTGAAGTACTTCCGGTATTGGAAGGTTTGGAGGATTACTCCAACGATACCTTATATGCAACCATTCAGCAGTTTGCTGCTGATCATGAATACAAGAACGGCTATGTATTGTGGCCACTTCGTACCGCTGTATCCGGCAAGCAGATGACTCCGGGTGGTGCGACCGAGTTGATGGAGATCTTCGGTAAGGAAGAGTCCCTTCGTCGTATTCAGGATGGTATTGCACGCTTAGAAAAAGCACTTGCATAACGAACACACAGACTTCCCGCCAATAGAAGAGAACTTGGGAAGGATGCACATGTTAAATCAATCACAACAGGCCGCTGCCAGTCATGGTAGCGGTCCCTGTCTTGTTGTTGCCGGCCCGGGCTCCGGGAAGACAACCGTCTTAACCGAGCGAATCTGTTATCTGGTGGATACCTTGCACATTCCGGAATCTGCCATATTAGTGGTTACCTTCACCAGGGAAGCGGCCACAGAGATGCATCGTCGGTATTTATGGAAATCCAAATCCAGGGACACCAAGGTGACCTTTGGAACCTTTCACAGTATCTTTTTTCAAATTCTAAAAGAAGAAGCAGCCTATACCACGGCGGATATTTTAAGTGGTGCCAAGCGTACGCGCCTATTAGAGGAGTGTCGTCGGAAGTTAGGACTACAGGCAGGCCTACAGGAACTAAGCGATGAAGAACAGGAACGCTTACATCGTCTCTATGAGAAGATGAAGGGCGAGCGGCATTTGCTGGACTTTGACGATATGATTCATAAGACCAAGGAGCTCTTTGTAAAACGCCCGGAAGCTTTGGAAAAGTGGCGGAACCGCTATCAGTATTTTCTGGTTGATGAGATGCAGGATATGTCGGATGGGCAGTATGAGGTGTTACAGATGTTAGCAGCGCCTCGGAATAATCTCTATATGGTAGGGGATGACGACCAGGCCATTTATGGGTTCCGTGGGGCAAATCCGTCGATCATGCTAGGCTTTGAGCAGGATTATCCGGATGCGAAACGGATTGTCTTACACATCAATTATCGATGCCGGCCTGCTATCTTACAGCCAAGTATGGCCTTAATTGGACACAATAAGAAGCGCTTTTCCAAGGATATTCAAGCGGCTGCCAAGAAAAGCGGACTGGTGGAATATAAGGAATTCACAGATCCCATGACAGAAGCGAAGACGGTGGTAGAGACGGTGGAAGCGTGGCTGGCGGCAGAAGAGAAGGATACTGTTGGCATCCTCTTTCGCAATCGTATTCAGGCTATTTTTATCACCGAAGAACTAAGGCGGAAAGAAATTGCTTATACCTTCAAGGACTCCGGGAACCGCCTGCTGCAACATTTTATTACCCAGGAGATTCGTGCGTACTTTCGTATGGCTCTGGATACGGTGTATGGAGAGGATTTGCTGTTGGTGGCCAATAAACCAAAGCGTGGCATTCCGCGATGGTGTATTCAGGCCAAATACGTGGATTTGGCGGGTCTTGCGGTGGCACAGTGCCAAGATGCAACGCTATCGGCTGCCATTCGGAAATTGGATAAGGATATCGGCATCTTAGCAGGATTATCGCCTTTTGCGGCACTGAACTACTTGTTGCGCGGCATGGGATATGAAGCCTATTTAGAGGACTTGGCGAAGGAGCGGGGGATTTCCTATGATTTGTATGGAACCGTAGTAGAAGCGTTATTGGATGTATCTAAGGAATTTCGGGACAGCAAGGCCTTTCTTACGTTTTTATCCTCGGAAGAAAGCGATGCTCCTGTTGGAAAAAGCGCCGGCAGCCGGGTATTTTTACATACCTTCCACGGAGCCAAGGGATTGGAGTTCGATCGGGTCATCATCTTAGATGCCAACGAAGGGGTGACGCCTTCGAAGCATGTGACCACGGAAGACGGGATCGAAGAGGAGCGCAGGATGTTCTATGTGGCCATGACCAGAGCAAAAAAAGAGCTCTGTATTGGCGCTGTTGAACGGCGTCAAAACGAGCTCTTATATCCATCCAGATTCTTAAAAGAAAGCGGGATTTATTCTTCTTCCGCGTCCTCTAACATCTGATCGAAGACCTTGGAAACGGCCTCGAACTCCTCATCGGATGCGATGTTATCTAAGATTGGGGAACCTTCTTCGTCCTCTGCGTAACGATAGATGATGACTTCCTCATCCAATGGGGTGCCATGCTCATCAACCGGCAGAAGTGCGATGTAATCCTGATCCTCTACGTCGAAGATGGTAAGGATTTCGCATTCTAAGGTCTCACCGTTATCTAACTCCAATGTAACGCATACATCGGTATCATTCTCATCAATTGGGAATACTTCGTTATTATTTGCCATATGATTCTCCTTTGTTTCAAGTTTTCCTCATTATAGGGTGGATTCGGTTTTTTTTCAATGGGTTATTAGCACCTTTTGCGACAGGTTGTGTTATAATCAAACGTAGTTTGCCAAAAGAGAGTGAAGACACATGAAGAAATCTATGACAATCGGGGATTTTAGCGATTTTGGAGCAACAAGAGTCGGCGATACGGTAACTTTTACCTATGAACTGCCACAGCTTGGAAGTAGCAAGATCCTGTTATTCCATTCCAAAACATTCAAATGCTTACATGAGATACGCGTGCCGAAGGAATATCATATGGGACGTGTGATTTCTGTGTCTGTCACCGGGTATGCATGGGACCATCTGTGCTACTTATATGAGATTGACGGCAAAATCGTTCTTGACCCGTATGCCAAGAAGATTATGGGACGGGACCGTTGGATGGATACAAAGCGCCAGGAGAACCTCTATCAGGTTTATGGCGGCTTCTATGACGGAAGCTATACCTGGAAGGAAGAACGCCCACAGATTGACGCTTCTGACATGATTATCTATAAGCTACATATGCGTGGATTTACCATGCAGCATGGCTTGCATGCCGCATTGAAGGGCAATTACAAGGGTATCATTGCCTTGCTTCCGGAATTGCAGGAGCTGGGCGTTACCTCTTTGGAATTCATGCCGTTATACGACTTTGAAGATATTTTCTATCACACCCATTTTGAGTTGGATGAGAACTACCAGTCCGTTTTGGTTGCGGAAGCACCGATGAAGACCAATTACTGGGGTTATGGCAATGCCGCTTATTTTGCCCCGAAGGCCAGCTTCTTCGGCGGCAGTGAGGCAGCGATTCATTGCAAGGAGATGATTGAAGCCATTCACAATGCCGGTATGGAAGTAATTATGGAGTTCTCTTTTACCGGAGAGGCAACGGATGATCTGATCATTGACGCCCTTCGGTTCTGGGCGAAGGAATACCATGTGGACGGATTCCACTTGTTAGGAGCCGGACTTCCGGCCAAGCGCATTGCCGCTGAGCCATTCCTTGGCAGTAGCAAAATCTTTTATGATCAGTTTCCGCGGGAGTGCCTGTTGCAGGATGACGGCGTGAAGCATTTATTTGCTTACAATGATTTCTTCCAGTATCCACTGCGTCGCCTGCAGAATCATATGGACGGGAATGTGAATGAACTGGCGGGCATGATGCGCCGACAGGAGGAACATTCCGGATACATTAATTTCATTTCCAACAACAACGGTTTTACCTTAATGGATGTGTTTACCTACGGGGAGAAGCACAACGAAGCCAACGGCGAAGAGAACCGGGACGGAAGCAACTACAACTGTAGCTTTAACTTCGGACAGGAAGGCCCGACGAATAACCGCATGATTCAGCGAATCCGTTATTGCAATATGCGAACCGCGCTGGCAATTTTGCTTCTTAGCCAGGGTGTTCCGCAGATTTTATCCGGAGACGAAGTGGCCAACTCCGCCCTGGGTAACAACAACCCTTATTGCCAGGATAACGAAGTGGGCTGGGTGAACTTTACCAAGAAAAAGAGCGCGCAGAAGTTAAGAGATTATGTGTGCCAGCTTATCGCTTTTCGTAAGGCACATTCTGTGTTATCCTTGTCAGAACCGATGCAGCAGAGCGATTACCGCAGCACCGGATTGCCGGATTTGTCCTACCATGGCAGAGAGCCTTGGATTATGGGCATCGGTGATGAGAAGAAGGCAGTGGGAATTCTGTATAATGCCGCATACGGCACCGGTAAGAAGGAAGAGGACGTCATGGTATGTATCAATTTCTACTATGGCGAGGAATCTTTTGCTCTGCCGAAGCTTCTTGGTTCCAGAAAATGGTACCAGGTTACCAATACCGGGGAGGATGTTTGGAATCCTTCCAAGAAGCCGCTTGCGAACCAGTCGGAAGCCTTGGTTCCCGGCGGTACAGTCACAATTTTGATAGGAAAGTAATATGAGTACAAATGAATTATTGGATCCAAAGGCTGATATCGAAGGCTTTTTGGAAGATTACAATCGCATGCCGGGGGTGAAGGGGAAGTTTTCTTGGCGTAAGGCCTGGGGACATTTCAAGACCATCAATCACCACAAGCGATTGGTGATGCAGGGATGTTTCCGTTTGGGACTCTATAAGCAGGGGTTACTGCACGATATGAGCAAGTACCATCCGGTGGAATTCATTGCCGGATGTCGGTATTTCCAGGGGGACAAAAGCCCGAACAACGTGGAACGTGAGCAGGAAGGCGCTTCCCGTGCCTGGTTGCATCACAAGGGCCGTAATTTGCATCATTTGGAGTACTGGATTGATTATACCCTTGATCCCGAGCGTCCATACGGCGGTATGAAGATGCCGGTGCGTTATGTGGTTGAGATGTATGTGGACCGGGTAGCGGCTTGCAAGAACTATATGAAGGACGCGTATCAGGACGATAGTGCCCTGAATTATTACAACAGGGGCAAGGCCAAGATGCTGTTACATCCGCAGACCGGAGCGCTGCTGGAATTTATGTTGGCCATGCTGGCTGAAAAAGGCGAAGC
>JAGDAL010000248.1 GCA_017959525.1 Lachnospiraceae bacterium
AATCGTTCCGCATTAGCGAATACCACCACCATTACAAACATCGGTAATATTTCCGTGGCTGAGGCTTATCAGCCGTATATTGAAGGGTTCCATTGCTTTATCGCTTTTTCTAAGGGACAGGAGATTAAGGGTACCATTGCTTCTTATAACGGAACCTTGACCTATAGTTTTGCGTCTGCGTTTGAGGATACGGATATCCAGCGACGGGTATTCTCCCAGATTGCAGCGGATGGTGTAGAAGTTCGAATCGAAACGAATGGAGTGTTCTATGAATAAGTGTAATCGTTGTGGTGTCATCGTCTATGATACGACGGAAGTATGCCCGCTTTGCAAAGGGGTATTGGAGTCGGATGGCGTAGATGACGGAATTCATATCAATGAATATCCGGATATTTTGAAAAAAGAGAAGACCTGGAATTTGATCTTACGCATTCTGTTGGCATCTTGGGTCATTGGTACCATTGTGATGGTGTTTACCAATTACCAGCTGGGCCATCGGTATTGGTGGTCGGTTGTGGCCAGTGCATCCTATTTGTATGTGTTGTCCTGTGCAAGGCTTTTGACCCATCCGTATGCCGGATATTTGCGCCGGACCTTTGGCGTGATTATCGGTGCCATGCTTTTAAATGTTGTAATTGATTATTGCTCCGGCGGATATGGCTGGTCGCTAAATTACATTTTGCCGGCATCCTTATTTGTCATCAATCTGGCCTTAATTCTTCTGATGATTATCAATCACAGGAATTGGCAGAGTTATATGATATTGCAGATTTTTTCTATCTTTTTCGGATGCATACCGCTTTTGTTTATTCACATCGGCTTGGTTACCCATCCGCTGTTATCGGAGATTGCCTTCCTTTCTTCCGTGGTTTTATTCCTTGGAACCTTGATTGTGGGTGGCAGTGCAGCACGAAGTGAATTAAAACGTAGATTTTATATATAAGTCCCTTTAATTGGACATATTCATTGCTAAGATAAGACCATCAAAACAGAGGAGGCAATGAATATGAATACAAATCATCAGGGTTTAGATCGTGGGAAAATTATAGCTTGTGGAATCATCGCAGTGATTGGTTCCTTGACTGTAATTTTCCTGCTTTTTTTATTCACGGGGGTGGATATTCGTAGTTTCGATAGAGCGTCTTTTGTATCGATTTTATCTGTATCCAGCGGTTTTTCCTGGGGGATTTTGCTCTGCAGAAACTGTTGACGCGAAAATCATAGTTTCCTATAATTTAAAGCATAGAATGACCTGACTTTTGGGTAGGGAACTAAGGAGATTACATATGAAAAAATTGAATAAGCTGGCAATGGGATTTTTATTGTTAGCTGTAATGATTTTTGTAAATACAGGAATTGTTTTTGCGGAAGGAACCACCACCATTTACTTGTCTACCAACGACCCGATCGGTGTGGGTGACAACATCAGCATTACCATTAAGGCATCGGACAGCGCACCGATTAAGGTGTTATATACCGATTCCATTCTTGGATTCGTTAGCTGCTCCAATGATTCTTACAGTACATCCGGTAATTCCATTACCTTTACCGGCAAGGAAGCAACGATTAAGTTTTCCGGCGCTGCAGAAGGCAAGGCCAATGTCATTGTTTCTTCCGAAGTGTTAACCGGCTCTAGTGCACAGGTAACCGTTACCGGTTCCGGCAATGCACCTGCACAGGAAGCAGCCCCGGAGGAGAACACCGAAGAGGCACCGGTTGAGCAGACAGAAGAAGCGGCAGAGACCACCGGCGAAGCAGCAACCCTTTCCGGAGAGGCGGTCGGACCGATTACCGTTGGAACTCCGGATACGGTATTATCTTCCCAGTTGATGGAGACCACCCTGGTATTAGAGGATGGTGCAACCGTACCGGCTTATCGTTTACAGAATACCGAGAGTGATTTTTATTATGTATATGGCATGACAGAGGACGGCAACGGCGCATGGTATAGCTATGACAATGCGAACCATACCTTACAGCGTGCCGATACCACATTATTTACTTCTTTGGTTGCCACAGAGGATGGCGAGGTTGCTTCCGGTGAGGATACTGCAGCTGCTGCCGAAGAAGGCGAATCTTTGAAGGAGCGTGCGCAGCGCTTATATAAGAACCGTGTGTTCTTAGTGATTCTTTTATTTGTTGTATTGATCGGATTGATTGTATTCTTCAATATCCGTATGAAGATGCGTGATGATGAATACGATGATGACGAGGATGATTTTTTCGAAGAGTACGGAGAAGCACAGGCAAGAAGGGAAGCTATCGAGAATTCCAAGGAGACCCGTGCGGAACCGAAGGTACGTACCGTCGTTGCAGGCAAGGAAGAGCCTGTGAAGAAGGCTGTTGAGGAACCAACCGTTGATTTGTCCGCAGCATTGGAAGAGACGGTTTTAAAGACCGAGAATATTGATTTATCGGATGCAATCGTTAAGCAGGTCACCAAGCCGTCCAAGAAGAAGGACGAAGATGATTTACATATTATAGATTTCAACGATTTATAATCATAATCAATGACAGTGAAGGATGACGACATATGAATTATACCAATGATTTGAAGAAGGCATTAGAGCAGGCGAAGCGCATCTCTAAGCGTCTGAAGCACAATTACATCGGAACCGAGCACTTGTTGCTTGGTTTACTTAAGGTGCGAAACAGTGTTGCAGCGAAAGTCTTAGAGAACGAAGGCGTAGATGAGGCTCATGTAATGAAGCTGGTTGCGGATTTGATTGCACCGGCTGGTGGTGTGTCTCTTCTGGATCGTGACGGTGAGACGCCGAAGTACAAGCAGGCCTTGGAACAGGCGGAGAAAGAAGCCGGATACAGTCGCTCTGCGGAAGCCGGCACCGAGCATTTGCTTTTGGCATTGCTTCGTCTGAGTGATTGTGCTGCATCCCGTTTGCTTACTTCTATGGATG